>CAZUMN010000144.1:0-1525 GCA_964621955.1 uncultured Thermococci archaeon | reverse complement strand
CCTTTGAAACATTCATTTTATACAGATTAACCAACCTTTCTTCACCATTTAGAAGTTTTTCATTTTCTGCTAGTAGACGGGCATTTTCAGTTTTGATAGAATCAATTGTTTTATTGGCTTCAATAAGACGACTCCTATTAACACAACTTGACAAACAGGTGCACGTACAAATAAAGAACAATATTGCGTATATTATTTTTTTCATATAATATGATTTTAGATAATTATATAGATGATAATATCAACATATTAAAATATGTGTCAATGATTTCGGCCTTCAAAACAAAATAATCAATATAGGTGCAAAAGAAATCTCTTGGATCTCAAATGATATGTTTATTGAAACCTGAATTGGAACTTGCCCAAAATAAGAAATTTTTCCATTAGTTCCAACTATGACTTTGAATTTTACTACTGCCTTTGATTCTTCCTTGCTGGATATCCAGAATTTCATACCTGATACATGGTATAAATTGTTGATAGGCATTAACAAAGGATATAATGTCCCGAATTTGTCCCAAGTGTCCCGTCTGTCCCTGTGGGGAAAGTGGGACAAGGGGGACAAAGGATCCTAAAAAGATAAATGTAACTCTACTTTATGAGTTTTTCTTTCATTTTAGAGAACTCTTCTTCAGTTATCACGTTATCTTGAAGCAGTTGATGTAGTTTTTTAATTTCATCCGCCAGAGATTTCGAGTCTTCTTCTACCTTTTTCTTTTCTGATAGGACCTTCTCTTTTTGGTTGACCTTATCAATTATCACACAAAGTATATCATGAATTTTATTGGCTGGCGCATAGAACAACGCCATGCCTTCTTCATCAGAATATGGCGGTAACTTATAATTCTCAAAGATTATGAGGTTCAATACAGGATCTACAACATCCCTTAAAGTAATTTTCACGACAATAGAAGATACTTTCCTTCTTTCAGTATTTTTAGCAGACAACCCCCCAACTATAGTACCAGCGCCACCGGCCAATACACCACCTACAATAGCTCTTCCGATAATTCCTTTTGTTGATTTTCTAGAAACAACATTTCCACTCTCAAGGAGTTCAACCGATAAAATGTCGTTATATGCGAAACTGCGCGTAGAGTCTTTAGTTATGATAACTACTCTCTCTTGAGCATCATCAACGGCAAATAAAAAGTCACACTTCGGTGAATAAACCTCGCTGGAAGGAGTGAAATTTTTGATTTCCTGCAATTTTGCATTTAATTCAGCGGCGTTCAATCCGAATTTTTTATAGTCATCACGCGTAACAATCAAAGCAATAACTACAGCTACAACAATAACAACAATAATTATAACCAATACCATCGAGAAAAGATTAAGAGACAACCTGTACAAAGATATAAAAATAATGAATATCAATAATTTAAGCGTATAAATATTGACAACATTTCTTTTGAGTCTTCAAGAACTTACTCAAAATTGAGAATTGTTCTTTACAACTTGTCTATCAAGTCCGCTTTGATGTCGATGTTTATGGTTCTGTACCGGGCGAATGCCCTACTCCCCT
>CAZUMN010000143.1:0-1552 GCA_964621955.1 uncultured Thermococci archaeon | reverse complement strand
TTGTAGAATTATAACTCACAAATAGTAGTAAAATCTACACTTTTCTCCTTTATTTACTCCTTCTGTATTTTCATTTATTAGAGTATAGCCAGTTGAACTAGAAATAGATGAAATTACCCCGGAGCCAGAAAGCCTTATAGGAAAAATTTCATTGTCTTTTAGAATGCACCTTACGAATTCTACTCTTCCCAACTCAGAAGAATAATTCTCGGAGAAGGCTAAATCAATTGATTTCAATAATTTTGTTTTAAGAATATTTTCTAAATAAGGGACTACAAAGAGATAGAACTGGACAAAGGAAGCCACGGGATAGCCTGACATGATAAATATTGGTTTTTCCTGTATGGCAAATCCTATTGGTTTGCCAGGTTTTACTGTTACCCCGTGGAATACAATATTTTCTATAATTTTTGGAAGATAATCTTTTTTCCCGAATGAACTCCCACCAGTTATTAGTATAATGTCAGAATCCTTTTTTGATGTTTTAATAGCATTTAGTATCTCTTCCTGATTGTCTGCCACCCTAATTTTATGAACAACTTCACACATAGTCTTTTTTGTTAGGGAAGACAGCATTATAGAATTTGAATCGATTATCTTGCCTGATTCTACTTCAGGAACTTTATCAACTAATTCGTCCCCTGTTACTATAATCGAGATCTTTGGACTTTTCTTAACAACAATTTTTTCTATACCAAGTGATTTTAATAGAGAAAGATGTTCAGGGCCTATAATCGTTCCTTTCTTTAATATTAGATCTCCTTTTCTTATATCCTCTCCTTTTCTAGAAACATGAAGATACGGGAAAACTTTTTTGTAAACTTTGACTTCATCATTTTCTCTTTCTGTAAATTCTTGCATTACTACTGAATCGGCTCCTTTTGGAATCATTGCCCCAGTCATAATCTCTATCGCAGTTCCTGCGACCACTACTTTATCGGATACCTTTCCTGCATTTATAGAATCAATAACTTTCAAGGTAACATGTGAGTCTTCAGAGATTGAAAACGTATCTTTAGCCTGTATCGCATAGCCATCCATTGCAGATCTGTCAAAAGGAGGTGAATCAAAAGCAGAGAAGATATCTTTAGAAGCTACTCTATCCAATGAATCTTCTATATTTATGGTCTCTGACTCGAATTCTTTTGAATGGGCTTTAACTAAATCTAGTGCCTTGTTATAAGACAGTAATGATTTGAACTCTTTCATCTAGTCCCTCAGATGTTTTATCAAATGTGTGGCTTCAGAAAGAATAATATTTGTTCCAAGTTTTACTGCATTAAGGCTCCCCGGTAGACAAAATACGATCTTTTCGCCTATTGTGCCGGCAGTAGCCCCCGAAATTATAGCGGGGTAACTTATTTCTCTAAAGCTTAAGTACCTAAATATCTCACCAAAACCAGGTAGCTCTTTGTCAAAATGCGGTCTTAGGGTCTGTATTGTAACGTCTCTTTTTGTTATCCCTGTTCCACCTGTTGTAACAATACAATCAACATAAGGAAGTATATCATACAAAGCCTTTTCTATAAGCTCCTTCTCGTCTGGAACGATG
>CAZUMN010000142.1:0-1559 GCA_964621955.1 uncultured Thermococci archaeon | reverse complement strand
AAGTTCAACTAATACATACCTAAGGGCATTCTCAAGGGATACTGCAGTTGGCCTTGTTGAAATAAGATACCTGGCAGTTTTCTTAATATCTTTGACAAATTCCTTCGGATCATTTCCACTAAAGTTTTCTGCCTCTATTTTTAGGGCCTCTGCGACAGTTCTTCCTATTTTAGCGGCCCCTCTTATCTTCATTTCTTTTATATCCTCTGCAATATCTATTACCCTTTTATCCATCTAATCTACTCCTGTATAATTTCTCAATATCTTCTTTTTTAACTTTTAATATGGCACCATAACTCTGGACACAGAAACTTGCAGCTGCATTTGCATATCTTAATGAACTTCTGATATCGGAAGTTCTGAGATAATTAGCAATAAAAGCAGAGGAAAAGCTATCCCCCGCACCTGTGGGATCGATTACCTTCGCTGGAAATGCCTTTTCATGAATATAATTTTTACCAAAATAATAGACACCGTTTTTATCCGCTTTAACTATGACATTTTTGGCCCTTCTTTTCTTTAGATATTGTCCTCCTTCTTCTATGTCACTTGAACCTAAAAGTGCTGAAAGCTCATGCCTATTGACAAAAAGAAAGTCAACATTTTTAATAATTTTTAATACCTCTTCAGAGTGAGAGTAACATAGTTGCTCTCCCGGATCAAAACTTACAACATTGCTATTCTCTTTTGCAATTTTAATAGCATGCTCAGCGATTTCAGGTTTTGTAGGAGAAACATGAACAAATCTATATTCCTTGAAAACTTGATAGTTTATCATGTTTTTTTCAAATTTATCATTAGCACCTTTGTAGAAGAGGAACATCCTGTCGTTTTCTTTGTTTATTATAAACATTCGGCCAGAAGGCGAATTTTGAAGAATCAGGTTAGAGTAATCAACATTATAATTTTTTAGATTACCTATTATCCCATCACTATCGTTTCCAACTGATGCCATAACGCCGGAATTTAGGCCAAGAATTGAGCTGTTCACAGAAACGTTGAAAGCAGAACCCCCGTATCTGATTTCAAGACCTTCTATCCTTGACTCACCATTGACAACTGGAAACGATTCAACGCCCATAATTGTATCTAGATTAACATTTCCGATACACAATAAATCTTTCAACTAACAATCCCCTCTCCAAATTCAATTGATGTAAAGTTTATAAAGATTGTTAGAAACTTAGTTATAATGATTGAGATAAAAAATCTTCGTTTTAAATACCATTCTCAAAATGAAGAGGTCCTCAAAGGAATAAACCTTACTATTAAGAAAGGTGAATTTGTCTCAATCATAGGGCCTTCTGGCTGCGGAAAATCAACGCTTTGCCTTACATTAAATGGTATAATACCTAGGACTATAAGTGGCGAGTTCTCAGGAGATGTCAGTATAGATGGAATCAATACAAAAGACCGGGAAGTAAGTGAATTCTCAAGAAGAGTCGGCATGATACTACAAAATCCTGAGTCCCAGCTTTTTGCAATGACTGTTGAGGAAGAGTTAGCATTTGGGCCTGAAAATTTGGCTGTTCCGAGAGAAGAAATTGAAGAGAGAATAT
>CAZUMN010000141.1:0-1563 GCA_964621955.1 uncultured Thermococci archaeon | reverse complement strand
TCAAGACTGTCCATACGTATTGGATAATCTTAAATTGTTAATAAATCTTTTGATTTTTATGAAGAAAATATTCATCTTAAAAGCATCCAAGGCCAAAACTTCAAAGGATTTCTCACTAAATGACCTGCCAGGAGATGGTGGCAGAATGGATATTATAGCAAGATGCGTAAACTCTGCATTTTTCCTATCTCATGATTTAAGAAGGGACACAGAGTTCATTGTAATTTTAGAGGGCGAGCCAAATCCGCCAGTTACACTTAGATTTGTCGGAAATGATTTGAGATATCTAAGCCCCGATGAGCGCTGTACTGGGGGCCTCATAAAGAAAGCATTAGAAAAAGTGACAGAAAAAGAGACCGAGTCAACGCCTGGAATATTCGTATCAAAAAAAAGTTTTTCCGAAGTCATAAATGAAATTGATTGTGAAATAATCTACCTTCACGAAGAGGGAGAAGATATTCAAAGCTTGAATACAGAATCAGATAAAATCTGTTTTGTTTTAGGGGATCATATGGGCCTTTCACAAGAAGATGAAGAATTATTAAAGGATGCAAAGCGAGTTTCAATATCTCCTATGGTACTCCATGCCGACCACTGTATAATAATAGTACATAACGTTTTTGATAGAAAAACTTATAAATAAGAAAAATCAATTACCAATGATGTCAGACGATAACATAGAGAATATCCTAAAGTCATCGCTTTGGATGGTTCTACTGACGATTCTAATGATATGGGCGCCTGTGGTAGGCCCTATTGTAGCAGGCATTGTAGGCGGCAAGAGGTCAAGAGGAGTCAAAAATGCAATCGCTGCATTTTCCCTATGCGCATTGATTGTCTTTATCCTGTTTCTTGTGATATCCTTTATTGTAGGTGATTTCCTAGAGCCCGGCATTGTCATGAGGATTCCCTTTACAGTTCCATCAGGGACAAAATTATACATGCTTATTACTGCCGTCCTCTATATCTATCCTATATTCATAGGTGCAATTGTTGGAAGCGCCCTTACTGAAGATGGCATTAAATTCCCTAAATTTGAAAGGGAAAGGGCAAAGCCAAGAGAGAGGGAATACTACGAAAAGAGGTACTACCCTGAAGAAAGATACGTCCCAGAAACTTACCTTCCGATGGAAAGGCCTAGAGGCCAATACGACCCATACTATGACAATTATCCTGTGGTTCCGACCCCAAGACCTCAGATACCCTCGCTTCGTGTAAGGAGAGAAGGCTACAGTTGCGAGAGGTGTGGGAGACCACTAATTAGAACAGAGGTAAGTGACAAGGGAAAAAGAGAAACAGTCTATAAGTGCGACACATGCCAGATAATGTATGACCTTGTTTAGGTAATAGCTTTTCTAATTTATCTTTGTTGGCTTCGTGTTTTGTATATCATATATACCGTACAATTTAAATATATAGTTAAACATTATAACATGGTGACAAGATGGATAGGGAAAAACTTCTTCAAAGGATAATTATTAATCCAAAAGTCATGACAGGAAAGCCAATCATAAAAGGCACAAGATTATCCGTACAATACATATTAAATCTATTGGCTAATGG
>CAZUMN010000140.1:0-1563 GCA_964621955.1 uncultured Thermococci archaeon | reverse complement strand
GGAGATTTTAGTTTTAATCTGAGATCTTCTGTGAGAACAAGAGCCATCTCTTTACTTCATCCCCTAACCTTAAGGGCATAAGCACCAGGAACATTGACTCCAATGGCCTTGGCTATCTTTGATCTTTCAGGATCAATTATTACGACAATGCCGCTCCAGTTGTCAGTAGTTTTGTCATCCTTGCACACTGGGCACATGTTTTCATATAGAATTCTCTGGCATTTCTGGCATGCTACCTTCATTTTATCCCTCTTTCTTTTCCTCTGCTATCCATTCATACTTTCCTAGGTAAGGCTGTCTCATGGTGAGCCCAATCTTTGCAGAACCCCTCTTAAGAGAAAGTGTTACAATCCTGCCTCTTATCTTATCGCCTGCTTTTAGGGCCCTTCCACTCTCCTTGCCGGAAAGAGTATTATTTTTCTTATCGTAATTTATGAAATCGTTTGTAAGCTGGGATACATGGACAAGCCCATCTATTGGCCCAAGCCTTACAAATGCGCCGAACTCAGTTATTTCCTCAACTTCTCCTTCAACAACTTCATAGAGTTTTGGAAGATAAATTAAAGCCTCAAATACTGTGTCATAATAGGCGCTGCCATCGCCAGGCACTATCTTCCCATCCCCTATTTCAATGATATTGTGGATAGCAAGGATAAATCCAAGGTCTTTATCCCAGGTCCCTTCATACTGTCCCTGAAGGATTTCAGCTATGGACTGGCTAAGTTCTCCACCAAATTTGTTGGGTGGAACCCTTGCAGTATCCCTAATTTGTATAACTTTAAACATAATATGGCCACCTTAGAATATATGGTGAAATTGGTCCAAGTATATTTAAGTGTTTCTAAAAGCTTTTAACATCCGAAATCATAATTATTTCATGATTTCTGCCACTCTCGTTGAAAATAGGATTATAATTGACGACTCTGACGCCATAAGCAAGATTCACAGGAAAAGAGGATTTGGGGATCTTATCGATAATAAGCTATACTTGACTATTGTCGAGGGTATTTATCTATCTGAAAGGGGCATGATTAAGGTAATTTCTGATGACAAAGAGATAGATTTTGAAGAACTCCTAAAATTTGGGAGCGTTGAGCAGAATATATTTGGTAAGTATATTGTCTTTAAGGACCTAAAAGAAAAGGGATATCACGTAAAGACTGCATTCAAATATGGTTGTGCCTTTAGGGTATATCGTGGATCTGTAGAGGAAGAGCACGCAGATTATATTATTGATGTCTTTATGGAAGGGGAAAAGATAGACGCCAACATACTTGCAGCGCATGTGAGGATAGCCCATTCTGTTAAAAAAGACATGATATTTGCTTTTGTTGACACAGATAATGATATTACTTATTATCTTGTCAAAAGAATGACATTCTAACCATAAATTTTAAAACATAAACGTCAAAAACCCATCAAGGTGAATTAATTGAAGGTCATGAAGGAACGATGTCTTCTATGCACATGTTGTGCTTCTGTATGCCCAAATAACGGCATTGATATGACAGAAAATGAGATTATCTTTAATGAAAACTGTACAGAGTGTAAGATCTGTGTAAA
>CAZUMN010000139.1:0-1576 GCA_964621955.1 uncultured Thermococci archaeon | reverse complement strand
CTGTCAGTGCTGAGGTATCTGTTGCAGTCAAGAATAAGTAAGAATCATTTTTTAAGACCCTGAATGCACCATCCAGGAATCTCACAGGCGAGCCAAAAGGGTCGATATCAACAACTTCAAACTTTCCATAAACATGGTTGAAGTCAGATTTTGTTACTGTAGCTGTGAGTGAATTAAAGTTAAGATTTTTTTCAATAAGCCTTACAGCCGCTGGATTGTGGTCATTGAAATAGACATCAACACCTGATTCCAAGATGTACCTGATGCCCCTTATACCTGAGCCTGAAAGCCCGTCAAGCACTTTTCCAGACTCTTTTAGTTTTATGGCCTTCATCACTGATACCGATATATCTCTTGAAAAAGCCATTTTAGGATTGTAAAAAACAGGAGTCTTTGCAGTGACCTTTTCAAATTTTGGGACTTCTATTTTTGCCCTGCCCTCGGTGAATTCGCATAACTCCATTAATTATAAATTAATATAGTTTCATTTATAAACTTTAATCAGTTTTTTTAATTATGAATTTTAATACGGCACCTGTGAAAATAAGTGAAATATCGCCTGACATGGAGGGACAGACTGTATCAGTAGAGGGGAAGATTACTGACATCTATAAGACAAGCGGGCCTCTAGTCTTTAGGATATTTGACGGCAGTGAAATAAGGGCAGTTGTCTTTAATCCAATCGAAGATTTCTATTCATTAAAGCTTGGGGATTTTGTCAGATTCTATGGAACATTATCAGTTAGAAGAGAAAACGTTGAGCTTCAGATAAGTAGATTTGAAAGGCTAAATGAAGAGGAATTGACTATAGTTATGCAGAGCATTGAATCTATGTTTTTAGATAAGATCAAGCGGGACGCCCCAGATTTTCTTGTAAGATCTGAAGTTTATAAAAAAATGGAAGAGCAATTCTTGCTTGCAATGTCCTCTATAAAGAAAGCAGTTTTACAGGAAAGAATGATTATCATAAGGCACCACAATGATTGTGACGGCATCACAGCTGGAGTTTCTTTAGAGAAGGCAATTGGCTCATATGCTGAGAAGGAAAAAAAGAAGGACTGCAGAATATTTAGAAAACCATGTGCAGCACCTTACTATGACCTTGAAGATGCTTTGAAAGATATTGACCTTTACTTTTCTTTCTCTAAGAAAAAACCACTTCTTATTATTGCAGATAACGGCAGCACTGACAGTGATTTACAGGGTATTCTTAGGGCCAAAGTATATGATTTTGAAATTGGAGTAATAGACCATCACCCACCTACAAAAAAAGATAATGGCGAGTACCTTATTGACGAGTATGTTTCATTTCACATAAATCCGCACATCTATTCTGGTGATTCAAATTTATGCACCGGGATGTTAGCTCATGAATTATCAAGGATGATTGATGCCGAGGTAGATAGTTACGCCATACATTTGCCAGCACTTGCTGGAATTGGGGATAAATCAAAAGGCAGTGAAATGGATCAGTATCTTGAGATCTCTCCTTTCAAGCGAGATGAGCTTGAAAAGATTAAATTGGCACTGGACCACGAATCCTATTATCTAAGAAGGTTTAGCATAAATAGCTATA
>CAZUMN010000138.1:0-1609 GCA_964621955.1 uncultured Thermococci archaeon | reverse complement strand
CAAAGTCAACTATAAACGCTCTAAAAAAGAACTTCTTAACGGAAGATTCTCAAACTTTCGATGGCTATAATAATTTCAGCGCTAAGCTGGGACTTCAAACAGACAATCTTTCCTCCAAGGGAAGTTATACACTAGGCAACATGCTCAGCAGAAATCATGTGGCGTTAGAAGCCATTTACAGAACGTCTTGGATTGCCGGTCAAGTTGTAGATACAGTTGCAGAAGATATGACAAAAGAGGGCATTGCAATGTATTCTACAATGTCTCCTGACCATGTTCAAAAACTTCAATCCAGAATAACTGAACTTGCCATATGGCGGAGCCTTTGCAGTTGTTTGAAATGGTCAAGGTTATATGGTGGAGCAATAGCAGTTATCTTGACAGAAGGTGCAGACTATTCAACTCCGTTGGATATTAGTAAAATAGGGAAGAATGCATTCAAGGGATTAGTAGTATTTGACAGGTGGCAGATCGAGCCTTCTTACAATGATTTGGTAACAGAACTTTGTCCCGATATTGGTGCTCCTAAATACTATCAGATATTAGCAGGCATGGAAACAATGGGTGCGATTAAAGTCCATTATAGTCGTGTGATAAGATTCGATGGAATCGAAATGCCCTACTATCAAAAGAAAATGGATAACCTTTGGGGCATGTCTGTTATTGAAAGAATGTATGATAGATTATTGGCGTTTGATTCAGCAACTACAGGCGCAGCACAGTTAATGTATAAAGCCTATCTAAGAGTTGTACAGGTAAAGGGTTTGAGAACAGCACTGGCAATGGGCGGCAAGACAGAACAAGCGGTCATTAAACAGTTTCAGTATATCCGCTTAATGCAGAGCATGGAAGGAATCACATTATTAGATAGTGAAGACACATTTGCTACTCATAATTATACATTCGGTGGTGTTGCCGATGTATTAAGAGAGTTCGGCCAGCAGATAAGCGGTGCATGTAATATTCCATTGGTAAGATTGTTCGGACAGTCTCCTGCTGGATTTAGCACTGGCGATACAGACCTCAGGAATTACTATGACGACATCAATAAAAATCAGGAGGCTAAATTAAGATTGCCGGTGAGAAAAATTTTAGAAGTGATGAGCATGTCGGAACTTGGTTCTGAACTTCCTGAAGATTTTGAATTTGAATTTAATTCATTATGGGAAATGAGTGAACAAGAGAAATCTCAAATTGCATCGGCAGACACCCAGTCTATTAATACAGCATTTCAGTCTGGCTTGATTACGCAGAAGATAGGCATGAAGGAACTTCAGCAACAATCAAGGCATACTGGTAGATATACCAACATTACTGATGAAGATATTAAGAAAGCGCAGGTGAGTTTACCTGAGCATCAAGGCATGGGTGAAGGTTCTATAGGGGAAGAGAGTAAAATCGAACCTGGGCCGAATCAGACGGTAAATCTGGCCGATTTCAAGAAGAGGCTGGCCGATCTTAAACTTAAATATCCAGAGGAACCAAAACCGGAAGAGGATGATGCCATTAATGAAGGGCAAACGATTAAGCAGTTAGAGAAAGAAATAAACGAATTGGATGATGCCACATTCGGATGGCTGGAAAATGAACTGGAAGGAATCGTATTAAG
>CAZUMN010000137.1:0-1610 GCA_964621955.1 uncultured Thermococci archaeon | reverse complement strand
AGCCAATGGCTTCAGCATACCTATTGACTCCATCAAGGGTGCTTGCTGAAAAAGTTGTGAGAGAAATAGAGAATGAACTTAAAATACTTCCAAGAAAAGAGATACTTGAAGAATCACTCAAACGAGGTGGGATATTCATTATATCCACTATCGATGAGGCCATAGAACTTTCAAACAGTTTTGCCCCTGAACATTTAGAGATCATGATCAATGAATCATTCTCAGTTCTTGCAAGGATAAAAAATGCCGGATCAGTATTCTTAGGAGAATACTCGCCTGAAGCCATGGGCGATTATGTTTCAGGAACAAATCACGTCCTTCCAACATCAGGATTTGCAAGATTTTATTCCAGCCTTTCAGTTGATGATTTTCTAAAAAAATATACATTTCAGTATGTTACAAAGGATGGACTAAAGGCTTATAGGGGCACTGTTTCAACACTTGCTAAATCAGAAGGATTATTTGCACATGAAAAAGCCGTTAACGTGAGGTTTGAAGATGAAAAGTAAGTTTGATAGGGATCTATTGGATAATCTTGATCCATACTCTTCAGAAGTTTCAGTATCTGATGGGAATATAGATAGATTACACGCCAATGAACTGCCATGGAAAAATGAAGCGGTAATTTGGGCCTTACATGACAAGCTCTTATCGATGCCTTTTAATAGATATCCAGAAGTTACAAATTCGGACATAAGGAAAAGAATTGCAGATTACATTGGATTTGAAAAAGAAAATGTCTTAATTGGAAATGGTAGTGATGAGATTATCGATACAATAGGGAAAGCATTTATCTCTCCACTTGATAAAGTTTTGATCCCATCTCCTACTTTTTCACTTTATTCATCTATCGCAAGGATTTATTCTGGACTTCCAATAATAATCTCTCTTAATAATGATTATACACTCCCAGTTGAAAAAATAATCTCCGAAGCCAAAAGTTCTAAAATTGCAATTATTTGTAGCCCAAATAATCCAACTGGCGTCTTATACCCCGATGAAGAGATCAAAACTATATTGGATACAGGGATACTCGTTATCCTCGATGAAGCATACGCTGAATTTTCTGGCCATTCAGGATTGCACTTGTTAAATAATTATGATAATCTTATTGTCATGAAAACATTTTCAAAAGCATTTGGACTTGCAGGATTTAGAACAGGATACTGTGTGGCATCAGAAACTTTGATTGAGTCGATGAGCAAAGTCATGCTTCCATATAATCTAAATCTAATATCCATGAAAGTAGTGGAGCTGGCGATCCAACATGAAGATTTCATGAAAGATGCTGTTAAAAAAATAAAGGAAAACAGGAAATATCTTTATGGTGCGATGCAGGAGATAAAGGAAATAAAACCAATTCAGTCAAGTGCCAATTTCATATTATTTGAAACAGAAAATCCAAGTGATATATATGAAGGGCTTTTGAAAAAGGGAATTTTAATAAGATACTTTGAAGGTAAAAACTACCTTAGGGCGTCTGTCGGAACTTATGAAGAATGTGTTAAATTTATTTCTAGTTTAAGGGAGATATTAAATGTCTGTTAAGATTGGTATCATAGATTACGGAATGGGGAATTTAAAGAGTGTGTATAAAGCATTTAGATTTC
>CAZUMN010000136.1:0-1665 GCA_964621955.1 uncultured Thermococci archaeon | reverse complement strand
CTTTTTCATACCCGTATGGGGACGCAGGGATAAATGGAATTAAAGTTCCTGATGATTACACAATAACTACAGTTACGCCAGAAACAACTGAAAGGGTTAAATCTTTCATCGTCTATTACTCTGCACCACCAACTAGTGTATTCATTGAGGCTGTGAAGGGTCAGCCAGAACCAACTCCTTGGGAAAAGATGAGTGCTTGGGGTAATTCAAATCTTGGTGTCATCCTTATAGCCTTTACCATATTGAGCGGTGTAGATATTATACTTGAGTATTTAGCCAACTGGAGACATTTAATAAGAATAAGAAATAGCAGACATGCCAAAGCTATCGCCAAGAAAGAGGAATGTGATGAAAGACCTCCCCCACCCGATAGAACAGTTAGGCCAAGACCTATTCCTCCTGCGCCAGTTGAGAGAGAAAGGCCTCTTAGAAGGGAAGAGCCAACTAGCAGATACCGCCCATATGGCAAAGTAGATAGTACAAAGGATCTAATTGACGATATGAAAAGACTTGAGAAAGCCATGGAAGATTATGAGAACTCAGTCAGGTTAAGAAAAAAGTAAAGGTTGGAAGATATCTTGGATGATAAAAAATCGGTAGGCATATACGCGGCATCTTTAGTAAAAGATGGGGATGTCGTGGGGCTTGGAACAGGCAGTACAACTGCATTTACGATAATCGAACTTGGGAAAAGAATAAGAGAAGAAGGTATCTCAATATATGGCATACCTACTTCTTTTCAGGCAAAGCTATTAGCGGTAGAATCAAACATCCCCATTACAACTCTTGACGAACATGATATTGATATATCAATTGATGGCGCAGATGAAGTAGACCCTACACTATGCCTACTAAAAGGTAGAGGTGGGGCCCTTTTACAGGAAAAGATAATTGATTACAGTGCAAATAGATTTGTTGTTGTTTGCGAAGAGAGAAAACTTGTAGAAAAACTTGGAAAATTTTTTCCAGTGACTATCGAAGTATTCCCACTTGCCTATAGAAAAGTCTTTGAATTATTGTCTTCTTTTGGGAGCCCAGTGTTAAGAAAGGGGGACAAAAAAGATGGGCCTGTGATGACAGACAATGGAAACTTCATAATTGATCTATTTACATCTGTTGAAAATCCTAAATCCATGGAAAAGGAACTTAATGATATACCTGGTATATTTGAAAATGGCATATTTACTTCAAAATGCGAAGTAATTTTCATGAAAGATGGAAAAATGGTAGTTCTAAAATCATGATGATAAAATATATATAAGAAAAAAATAAATAAAACAGAGGTGATATAATGAAAGAATATGCTAAGGAATTAAAATTCAATGTTCCGGAGAAAAGTGACATAGATAAAGGATTAATGGACATGCTAAAGTTCTTTTTGGATACCGAATCAAAGGTTAAGATATACCTATATCTTTTAAAAAAGGGTAATTCAACGTATGATAATATTGCAGAAGGAACAGCAATATACCCAAGCGCTTGCCGCGAATCATTAGCATCAATGGAACAGATGAAAGTAGTAGAGAAGGCCCCAGGGGACCCAGAGACTTATACCGCTGTTTCTCCTTCAAAACTTGTAGACCGAAAGATTGGCCAACTTGAAAAAGAACTTAATGATTTCTTAGAACTTGAAGAGGTAATAAAAGAGAAGAAGGAGATTAAAAC
>CAZUMN010000135.1:0-1674 GCA_964621955.1 uncultured Thermococci archaeon | reverse complement strand
TGATAGTAGTAACATTTATATATATTAACGTTAGAGATAATGATGGTGAGCATCAATGGAAGAAAATGCCGAAGAGGCCATTATAGAGTATCTTAAAGGTGTAAAAATTGGCGCTACTCCTTCAGAGATTGCCGATAATCTTAATATGTCTAGAGCCACCGCTGTAAAATATCTTGAAATAATGAGGGCAATAGGTCTAGTTGATTATAGAAGAATTGGTATGGCAAAGGTATACTTTGTCGCAACAAAGCTCTCATATGCACAGCATGTTCTTCTTAGAAAAACAAGAGATTTAATCGAGTCAATAAAAACTGCCGATGAACACATTAAAGTATTGGAGAAAATTCTTACAATACACATTAGTATAATGCAAACTTATAATGCCGAGGATAGGGAAAAATTCATTAAACTATTCAACGAAACTATTGATAAGATAAAAAAAGGGGAGAATACGGTAGGTAAATAACCTTTTCTTGCAAGAAATCTGCTCCAATTTTATTTATAACAATAAAATTTATAATCCCTTTTATATTCATTCATGCATGGTGGAGTCGTTGAATTATACAAAATACGAAAAAGTAAGAATTATTGGGGCTAGAGCCCTTCAGATATCATTAGGGGCACCTATATTAATTGAAACGCCTATCCTTGACCCTATTAGAATTGCGCAAGAAGAAATGAAGAAGGGAGTAATTCCAATAACTGTTGTAAGGGATTAGCCTTATGGGCGTAAACCTGGGTGAAATAGTTCCCAAACAAAAAATTGATATTTCTGATCTAAGTGGTAAAAGTGTAGCAATTGACGCTTATAACGCACTTTACCAATTTTTAGCCATAATAAGGCAGAGAGATGGAACTCCATTAAAAAATTCAAAAGGGGAAGTAACATCTCATTTGTCCGGTCTTTTTTATAGAACTGTTAATTTTATTGAACAAGGGATTAGGCCAATATATGTTTTTGATGGTAAGCCACCTGAATTAAAGTTCCAAACAATTGAGAAAAGAAAAGAAGCTAAAGTCGAAGCAAGAGATAAGTACATCGATGCCAAAGCCCGAGGCGATTTTAAAGAAGCAAAAAAATATTCTCAAATGACATCTTCTTTGAAAGGAGACATGGTAACTAGTTCTAAAGAACTTTTAGAGTCTATGGGGATTCCATATATCGAATCACCATCAGAAGGTGAATCTCAGGCCGCATATGTTGTTTTGAAAGGTGATGCGGATTTATCGGCATCGCAGGATTACGATTCAATACTTTTTGGGACCCCCTATCTAGTAAGAAATTTAACGATTTCTGGAAAAAGGAAGATTCCAGGTAAGGATTTATTTGTCGATGTTGTGCCTGAAATTATAACTAATGAAAATGTATTAAATTCTCTCAATCTTTCAAGAGAACAGTTGATTCAAGTTGCCATACTCATTGGAACAGACTATAACCCTGGTGGGATAAAAGGAATTGGTCCGAAAAAAGCCATAGAAATTGTAAGAGAAGGGAAATTTGGGGAATATGGCGAATTTGATCAGATAATTAATCTTTTTTTGAATCCAGATGTTTCGGATAATTATAATATCTCTTTTCAAAAGCCGGAAAAGGAAAAAATATTAAAAATACTATGCGATAGATATGAGTTTTCAGAACTTAGGGTAGAGAAGGGAATCGAGAGAATCGAATTC
>CAZUMN010000134.1:0-1750 GCA_964621955.1 uncultured Thermococci archaeon | reverse complement strand
TACATGAAGTTAAATGAACTTATTTTAAAGCTTTTCGGTGTTCACTAATAATAAGTGTCATAGAATTTTTTGATTTCTTTTGGGGAAGGTATCATAATTTCATCCCAGACATTTATGACATCTTCTAGATTAGCAAAATTACTTTGTGAGGAAAATATATTGTGGAGGAAGTTCTTTCTCTCCTTTATGTCAATCTTTACAAATTCCAAATAATCATGAGGCGAGTAGTAATTGAGTGGATTGAATCTCTCTCCAAAGTTCTTCATACCATGAACTTCACTTAACTCTTGGGGCGATGGTACTAGGTAACCGTAAACTGGATCTTTTACCCAGTTCTTAATAAGATTGTTTGTACTAAGTTTTAGAAGTGTTTTTGAATCTGAGACAGTAATTTTTTCCCCACCGATTGATTTGCCCTCTAGATCAAACTCACCAACAAAACCGGTATTGATGATTAAAAAATTTATTTTTCCATTCTGCCCAAGCCCCATGTCCAAGAATATTTTCTTTTTTAGAACTGCCTGCTCGGCTTGCTCTCTTGCCATAAAGTCAGTTGCAGAATACGACCTTACCCTAGTTCCGGGAACCTTACCTGAAATAGCAGAAGTAATTATGCTCTCACAAGCACTGTCAAATGCAACTGCCATAAGTGGGTCAGTCACCTTAATTATGGGATTAAATATATCATATCTCTTAAAGCTCAAAACGAAATTTCTGAGGTACTTGTCTTTTTTACCCCAAGAAGAGTTCAAATCACTAAAGAGAAAAATGAATCTGCCATTAGTTGTCCCACTCTTTTCGTAGCTCTTGGTAAGCAATGAGCCTACTTCGTTAGTTGCCTCGGGGATTTCTACATTGTAATCATTTATGTTTTTCTTAACGTATTCGATGCCTTCACAGTCAATGTTCATTGCCAAAACAATGTGTTTTCTGTCTTTAGATTTCATCAAACCCGGATATTCTGGGCTTTTTTCAGACAGCCCTTCTGATTTTGCAAAGCTTGCGGCTTCAAGGCCAACTAACTTTACATCAACAATTTTTCCATCTTTAGAAATAACTTTACCTAAAATGGCATCGTCCTGTTCAAGATTGGGCCCAACGGTAAGTGTAGTTTTTCCCGTACCGCTAAGTCCTATTATAACAGAGCTTTCTGAAAGTCCCGCATGGAAGGAAATCATCTCATCAGATTCCCCCCGGTTCCAAACCATAGTTAAATTGGGCTTTTTGAAGGCTCCACCAAAATAATCGATTCCAAGGTTCAAAACACACCTAATATCGTTTTTCATCTCAGTAAAATCATAAAGTGAAAGTGGCTCTTTCTCATTGTAAGCTGGCCAGACTTTCTTTATACGATTAACATATTCTTCTGGAAGTTTTTCAGGAACTATGAAGTTGTAGCAGCTCGGCTTTATCCCGTCTTTTGGAGGAAACACCATCATCTTTCCCATCCATGAGATGTAAGCACTATGTGGATTTTCTACGCTTACAACTGACCTTATACCAACTTCATATCCATTTTCTCCCTGTATACCATCTGCAACAATAAGCTTAGGGTTTGCCCTAAGATAGTCCATGACTATGCTAAAAATAGCTTTTCCTGTATCAATATCAAATCCTTTTTGGCCTACTCCAAGCTTATACGCTTTTGGCACCATATAATAGACTTGATCTGGTCTCCTACCTTTTTGTGTAGATGCAAAAAGGTACTGCCCGTCCTTTGTAATGACATAATATGGTTTTAGATAATTAA
>CAZUMN010000133.1:0-1818 GCA_964621955.1 uncultured Thermococci archaeon | reverse complement strand
GAAAAAACAAATGATGAGCTCTACAAAAAACCGTTTTTGATGTACATTGATAAAGTTTACAAAGTTAGAGGAACAGGAACTGTTGTTAGTGGAAGGGTCAAGCAAGGCATTGTGAAAAAAGGTCAGGAGCTTCTTTTAGGGCCAATAAATGACAAATATGAAACGGTATCATGCCAGTCAATAAAACAGCACCATCTTGTTCAAGCTAAAGGTGAAGTCGGAGACATCCTCGGCATAGCCATTAAAGGTGTAGATGCCGACCTCATAAAAAGAGGAATGGTGGTAAAGGATGAAAACGGCGAAAGCAAGTCTGTTAGAGAATTCTTAGCTGAAGTGTTCATACTAAATCACCCTACAAGAATAAAAGAAGGTTACGAACCAATAATACATCTTGAGACTATATCTGAGACAGTGACTTTTGAAAAGATTTACAATCAAGAGTACCTATCCACAGGAGACAGGGCTTTAATAAAAATGAAATTTAAATATAATAGTTATTATCTTAGCGAGGGCGACAAATTCATTTTCAGAGAGGCAAAATCAAAGGGCATAGGTGGAATAAAAAAAGTATTATGAAGATACTTCTATGAATGATTTGAGTTCTACCTCTGTTTTAATTGAGTTCCCAATGAAGCATCTTTCTTTTGCAAGTTTTATAGCTTCTTCAGCCCTTGGGATATCTTCCTTTGTAGCAACTGTTACATGGACATTTAGTACTATCTTGGTAAAAACATAACCAGTTTCTGTCTTTTCTAAAAATCCCTTTGCATCTGTTTTAAAACTTTTAAAGTTACAATTGACAAGCTTTGCCCTTGAAAGAAAAGTAGTAAATATACAAACATTCTCTGCTGCAACATAGAGATCTTCTGGTGTTATTATACCTTCATGCCCTTTAAATTCAGGCGGTGTTGCGATCTCTATTGTGGGCTTTCCTTCCCAGGATAAGTCTCCTATCTTTTCTTTCTTCCAGGTGACTGTATTTTCATAAGTATAGACATCATCTCCCATTAAATCACCAATTATTTTTAATACTTATTCATTATAAAAGTTGTGGTTTTAGAAAAGAAAATTTAAATCTTATAGAAAATAAAATAAAAAATTAACCGACAAGTCTTCTGACGTCAGTTACTTCCACTTGAGTAACATTCGCTATACTTGTGAAGTTGTTTTCAAGTTCGTCAGTTCCACCGGCCTGATCCTTTCCCAATAACATTACTTTCAAAGATACAAGACCAAATGCAATAGGAATTTCTTCAATTTTGTGAAGTTTCATATTGGAAGGTATTGCAGCCTCGATTGCTTTTTTCATTGCCCCAATATCAACATCTGGGGAATCTGGCATAATCATTGCCGTGATACTTAAATTAAAATCAGCCATCAAAACACCTTTTATGGACCTACAAACTCTCCACATTTGCACTGGTACTTATTTACAAGTACTCTGCATCTTTCGCATCTTATTACAATCTCATCACAAGAAGGGCAGGGAAACTGAACGGCCTGCTCATTTGAGGTAATCTCTCTCTTACATGATGTACATTTCATGATAATCCTCCTATCGGGTATCCTTGATGGGTTTATCTAGCTTTATTTTATATGTCTTTCCTTTCTTTTCTCTGAAGATTATGCCCTTAGATTCAAGGTCCATCACAAGCCTTGTAATCTTCGGCCTAGAAAAGTTAGTAGCTTCAGGAAGTCTTTCTTGTCTGTCTTCGCCATTCTTAAGTGCTTGGATAAGTTTTCTCTCGTCTTCCGTTAAGACGAATACAGGAACAGAATTGTCTTTCTTAAACCTATAAATTAGTAATAATGCCAGAG
>CAZUMN010000132.1:0-1827 GCA_964621955.1 uncultured Thermococci archaeon | reverse complement strand
AAAACTTTTATAAGCAGTGCTACGAAATCACCATTGGTGCTATGGTGATAAAATGAAAGTAACAACGATTGATTTTGATAACATATCCTCAGAAGATTTATCTAAAAGGCTTTCTGAGTTTCATGGACATCTTGGGCCTTATCTAGTACTTGGTGCAAAAATGGGCATCTATGCAAAAAAGACACTTAGTAGCTCTCCGTTTGAGATTTCTGCCGAGATTACAATTCCTCTAAAGCCACCTCTATCGTGTACGATTGATGGGATACAGTTCACATCAGGCGCAACAACTGGGAAGGCGAATCTAAAAGTGTCCGATGGTTTACCGATAAAGATTGTTTTTTATAAAGGCACTGAAGGCATTGCCATTATCCCAAAAAAAGATGTACTAGACGAAATTAGACATCATGTTGGGCATGACGATCTTGAAATGCTTGCCGAAGAGATTATGGGTAAAGATTATACTGAACTTTTTGAGGTTCAAAAATGGACAAAGCAATAGAGCTAAATGCAGTAGACACAACATACGAAGGAGAAAAAATTCCTTGTTTAAAGAATATCTCGCTTAATATAAACAAAGGCGAATTCATAGCTGTGATTGGCCCAAATGGCGCCGGCAAAACAACCCTGCTTGAAACTATCAACGGGCTCCTTGAATCCAACAGTGGCGAGGTCAAGGTACTGGGAAAAGCTTTGAGAGGGGATGGGAACAGTATAAGAAAATATGTTGGCTACGTCCCTCAGGATTATTCTATTGACGAGCTAACTCCATTTTTAGTTTCAGATGTTGTTTTAATGGGAAGATATGGAAAGATTGGCCTATTGAAACCAATAACAAAAAAGGATAAAGAAATTGCGAGCAACATGATGGAGTATATGGGTATCAATAGTATTTCAAAAAGACCCATCGGAAAACTCTCAGGTGGCCAAGCACAGAAAGTAATGATTGCAAGGGCGCTTGCAAAGGAACCAGAGATTATACTAATGGACGAACCTTTTTCTAATCTTGACTTTGAAGCAAGGAGGGAAGTTTCAGAAAAACTTATCCATTTCCATAAAAGCAAAGGCATGACCTTTGTGATCGTTATCCACGATATAGCCTCGATCCCAAAATCATGTAATAGGGTAATAGTCATGGACAACGGGAGGATTGTTGCCGACGGCAATAAAGAGGATATCTTAAAACCTGAGCTTCTTGAGATGGGATATAAGGGAATGGTATGTTAGATATTTTTTCTACAAAAATAATTCTTTTTGCCATTATAGGTGCTGTTCTAACTGGTTATACTTGCTCTTTGATGGGCACATTTGTTGTGAGGATGAACCTCTCTTCACTGGGATTTGCCATGTCCCATGCAGCATTTGCAGGTGCTGCTCTCGGTTTATTCTTAAGAAAGGATCCTTTAATTTTTGCACTCTTATTCTCTACTTTCGTTTCTCTGGCTCTAGGGCCTTTGGCTGATAAAGCAAAGCTAAAGACAGACGTTGTAATAGGGGTAATATTCTCCTTGTCAATGGCATTGGGTTTATTGTTCCTTAATTTATCTCCCGACACAGCCATGTCGAGTACTGCTATGAGCATACTTTGGGGAAGTGTGCTGGGCATGACTACAGCCGACATAATTTATTTGTTAATCATAACAGTGATTACAATATTATTTGTAATAATGTTCTTTAAGGAGATCAATGCCATTTTATTTGACAGAAAACTTGCAAGGTCTTCTGGAATAAATGACAAGCCCTTTTATTATCTGATTCTTATTTTAACAAGCCTGACAGTGGCATTTTCATTAAAACTTGTTGGTGGGCTATTGGTATTTGCTCTGATGA
>CAZUMN010000131.1:0-1894 GCA_964621955.1 uncultured Thermococci archaeon | reverse complement strand
ATCTAAACTTCTATCAGCTTTTTGATCCTATCATTAATCTTTAGAACTGTCACTTCAAGCTCCTCCATGGCGGAGTTGTATAGGAACATAGTTCTTGTCATCTTCCGCTTCATTGGCACGCCTAAAGGAGGAGGCTCGACAAACTTTGCATACATCGCAAGCGCAGAAACATTTGCAGAATCAGTTGTTCTTGCAGGTGTTATTGACTGCCTAAGATTTCCTGTTCTAACTGGCGATCTGGACTTTGAAAGGTTGGAGGTCCTAAGCGCCCAGCTGGCAATCTCCTCAGAAACTATGCTGCCAATTTCAGATGGGGCCTTTCCAAGAACAGTCTTCAAAGGCTCGGCCTTTATATCAAGTGAAATGTTTATCATATGTAGCATTTATGTTTTCAATGGAATTATCATACTCCGGAAGCGGCTTGTAAGTGATGCCGTTATCCCCTGGATATGGCTTGTTATGAAACACTTTGAGAATCCATATTTCGTGGGGTATGCCTTCCGGGAACGCATCACACTTGTGCTCCTTTCTGTAGTGGGTGCACATGAGGCATAGATTTACGCCCCTTGTAATGAATTCACCTGCAACAAACCTGTTATTTGGATCATCCTTCTTAAGCTCTGATATTTGTATCACCTAAGTAGTCCACATCATAGATTTTGACCTTTATATTTTTTTGTCTTTCTGGGTCCATGCCTTCATTGTACAATAGTTCTTTTTCATACTCTGTAAGATCCCTAAAAGAAGTGTTATTTATGCGGAAAATTGATCCGTTTTGCAGTATGACTTCCTCTTGGGTGTACTCATATGAATTTCCAATATAAATGACCCTTGTTCCGTAAGGGACGTGGATTTTAAGCATTGTTATATGGCCTTGGCTTACCTGCATGTAATGGTAACCAAAAGCAAGGGCAATGTCACTATCCTTGCTTGTGCTTGAAAATCCTTTGTCATCGAAAATATCCTTTAGCTCAGGATCATTTGGGTCAAGGATATGATCTAATATGTCAGCTTCATCTAGGCCCCTCCAAAGGACAACGCCTTCCTCGTTGATTTTGCTCCCTTCTAGATTGAATATCTTTTTCATTGTTTCAATCGCTTTCAGTGCACGCTCTATCTGAAGCTTGTAGGATATTCTTTTTAGATAATCTAATGGATGCCGTAATATCGTGTTTATGTAATAGGAAGTGGAGGAGTATTCCCAAAGCGCATCCTGCATCTCTTCGGTGAAGTCTTTCCTCTTCTCAGCTGGCACATCATCCCACCTTTTGATAGCTGGCCCTATCCTGAACTCATAGTAGCACCTGCAGTTCGGATGAAGCGGTGGATTTCCAAATGAGGTCTCTGAATCAATCGGGAGCCATCCCTCTTTTGAGGCCTGCACACAGCTGACACATGCAAGTCCGTCTTCAGTAAAAATGAATCTCTTCTCAGTGGCGCCAAGATCCTTTGCAGCTCGCTCTGATGCGAAGCTTAATGCTCTCGTTCCTTCGGTCCTTGCCACCATCTGCCAGTAGTAAGAATCCCTTCTTTCGAAATACTCCTCAGATAATCTTTTTCTGACCGTCTGCCAGTTGTAGCCTTTTAGAATTTCTTCCTCGATAATCCTGAATATGTTCTCCTTTTCCCTCTCCTCCCACTTATCGAAGAAGGGCGAGACGTAACTCTCAAAATACTCCTTCAGGTATTTCAGTATGTTTGGATTGATATCATCTTTTGAGATTAGTTTTGAGTATTTAGAAATTATATTTAGGTAAGCATGATTAAAAATAAGATTAATATTGGCCCTAAGTTGAGCATCCAGTTTTAGTGAAACGTTTGATACGGCCGAAATTATTTCATTATCAAGATTGGCCCTATCTTTTGAACTGTTTTCCAGAGTTTGAAGCAGGCC
>CAZUMN010000130.1:0-1994 GCA_964621955.1 uncultured Thermococci archaeon | reverse complement strand
AAGAGAAACTTTCCGCTATAAGCAGCCTCTTCATCTTGTGCAGGTGGCGGAACTTCGATTCCTTTCTCTATATAAAGCTCAAAATGATCCTTTTTAACTTCCTTGAGCATATCAATAGCTGCCTGCTCAGTTTCGCCATCACCTACAAAAGCATATCTTCCAAGCTGCGGAATACAAGCCTTATAACCACCGCCGTCTTCATCAGCGATCTTTTTAACTTCGACAGCGTATTCATAGCTCATATATTTTTTCAGCAAATCACTCTTTTTCATCTTTTCCTTCTTCATTCTCTATTAAATCAATCGCTTTTAATAAATCCTTGATATACTCTTTTTTAACTTTTTGCCCGCCGACGGATGGTATCTCCACAAAACCGAGATCAGTATAGCCTTCTTTTCCTTTTAACGCATCGTGAAAAAACCTCATGTGAGAGCCTGGTAAATATTCTATCCTGAAACCGTACCTGCGACCCATTGTTTCTACATCTTGTCTCGGTGTTTGCGGTTGTATTGATTCTTTCCATTTTTGCAGAGCTTTCTTTTTTTTCGTCATAAATATACTACCCGTAGTATCATTTGTCAAATTTTTTATTTAAGTATTTTCTTTGTTAACTTTTACTTTCCCAAGAATCTCGTACTACTTTCATGATAAAGGAATTCAAACCAGTTCCATTCTTTGCGAGTCTTTTCATGTGCTCAATGTTATCTTGCCCTGCACTAGAATAAGTGTATAAGTACACTGCACCGTCAGAAAATTTCACTTTGATATAATCTTCACCAAACTCATAGAATCTCACACCTGATTTTCCTCCTAAATTTCTGTACGCATTCATAAATTACCTCACTTTAAAATTTACACTTTCCATTCATAGCTTAACTTTCCGCACTTGCATCTGATTTTCTTCTCCACTGTATCATAATTTTTTATTGAGATGAAACTTTCACAATCGGTACAGTAAAAATTGTGCAGGAATGTTTTTATATCTTCCCAGACTACCTGCATATCTTCATAGCTTTCCTGAAATGGATTATCATGGGATGTTAAATTACTGATAAGCATAGAAACAGCCTGTAACTTAGGTATATTTGCAACATTCTTAAGTACCGGGCTTGCTTTTGATATTTTACCTTGAACGACATCTAGTAATTCTGATGCCATTCTTTTCTCATTAACTTCGTTAAAGCGGAAAGCTACTTTAGCTTCGATTTCAGCCGCGATGTTTTTTAACTGTCTTTCAAGGTAAACTCGAATTAAATTACCCAGTCCGTTTGTATCCCTGACTTTAAACTTATCTTCAATCTGCACAAGATAATCAACGGTTGATTTTCTAAGGATAGTTCCTTCTTCCATATTCCAAGTTACATCATTTAATAGCCATCCTTTTGATCTGACAGATGAAGAAATTATCTCGTAAAATTCCTTTTCATGGGTCAAAACTATTACCTGGTAATCATTAAACTTTTCTGTCAGTAGCTTTGCAAACCTTGTTCTGTGGCTACGGTCGAAACTGGAAATTACATCATCGAGGATGAAAAAACCGTTTTGCTTGTTAAAGGCTTTTACTGAAGCCAAATAAAAAGATAACCCGAGACAATTCAAATGGCTTTCACTCAGATACGCCGTAGGCGGTGATTTTTTAGCATTGAAGAAATTATACTCGATAGTAATTCCTGCCAAATCATCGTTGTTATCTTTAAGCTGTACGAGCTTTATACTTTCCACTTTTTCATGCGGATTCATAGCAGTATAAAATTCATTTATCTGACTTGAGAAAATCTCAAGGAAAGCATTCAAAGCATTCTCTTGCCTTTTTATGAAATCCGTAAAAAGAGCTTCAAAAGATAACTGATATTTTTTCAGAATCTCTTCTTCCCTAGCTAAATTTTTATATTGTTTGTACGCTTGTGTGGATAAGTACAGTTTCGTGTGTATTAACAATTTTTGATTATTTTTTTGTGACTCAGTTAATTGAGTCATCGCTTTTTTTGAGTCTT
>CAZUMN010000129.1:0-1999 GCA_964621955.1 uncultured Thermococci archaeon | reverse complement strand
TAAATGATGCAAGAAAAAGGAAAAGATAGCTCATTTGCTTTTTTCAGGGATAAAGACTATTAAAAACATGAATTTAAACTCGTGTCATTGCATACTTTATCACAATGAATACTGAGATTCAATTGACCGCTGTTGATAGAGACTCAATGTCCATAAGAAGGAGAGAATCTGACAAATACTAGAATAATTATATTTCTTAGCCCCCTTGTAGTATCCTCACTCAGCGAAGGCTTGTAAAGCCTTCTTTTCATTAATGCCAAGGTTTATGGTCATCCCCACTAAAAGTACAGCCAGAGAACAGTATTTTTGAATAGATCTCTTTGTATATCGGTGTAAATTCTCCATGGAGTAAGCTTTCTTCGCCAATTTGAATATATCCTCAATAATCGACCTTACCTTTCTGAAGTTTTTCCAGTCACTGATCAGTTCCTTGAATTTAGCAATTATTTTCTTGTAGATTGCTATTTCGGTCTCTGTATCTCTTTTTGAATCAAATATCTTCAAAGGGTAAGTAATCATATTGAAGAGCTTACTGAAATTACAGTTCTTACGAGGAAATATCAACGGGATAATTTTGAACTCTCTTATTGAGTTAACATAATTTTCATAGGAGTAATATCCCCTATCTGCAAACAATATGTCTCCTGCTTTTGTTATTCTTCGCTTTTTCAGTTCTTCAAGAATCATTGGATAGATCTTAGCTTCCGGTACATTTGCTTCATTAAGAAGAAATGCTAATGGTTTCAATGTTGCATATTCAAGAGCAAGAGTCAGTTTCATGCCGATGAAGAATCCTCTATGTGTTGAATGTCCCCACTTGTACTCTTTATCCTCTAGACTTTTCTTGCTTATCTTTTTTGCATACCAGTTCAGGTTGAGGTTTATATCGGTACTATCAATTATAATGCCTCTAGAACCACTTTTTCTCTTTGGACACAGAGCATTCAAGATTTCAAGAACAAAAGAAATGAAACCTTCAGGGTTATATTGACTCAAAGTAGTGTAAATTTCGTTTTCTGCTGGCACTGAGCTTATTTTCAGGAATCTTCTTAGACTTTCTCTTTCTTCAGTTTCTTTGACAACATATGATATGTCACTTGAGAAGAACATGCTCAGGAGAACTATTTTTAAAGCAGGGACTGATCTATGGAGGGGCAGAATGCCCCTCCTCGAAAGAATTTGCCTGGAAGCTCTAGAATCGAAAACATTTAGTATTCCAGACAGCAATTTCCATTTGTGATCTTCGTTTAGTGGTATAAGCGGAGGTTGCATAATTAATCGCCAGAGGAGGATTATACTTCCTCCTCAATAAATTTTACGGTTTTATTATGCTTTAATCTTAATTTGAAAATCAAATAGGCTGTACTTTTTGTAGGGAAAATAACATATGCCTATGATGTTCTAAAAAAGGAGGATTAGTACTGCAATAGAGAGGGAATCTCAGAGGACCCTAAAAATAAAAGAACATCTGCGGAAAGACGGGTATATAGTTGCAAACTGGAAAATATAAAAAATTGATGGTTGATTTAAAGATACTCATAAATTCTCTGAATCTTTAAAATGTATTACTTTTTGTTACTTCTCCTATCAACATTAGAATTAAATAATACAAATGCACAAACTATTTTTAGAAAGCTTCTGATCGTTAAAAAAGAGCTGAGTTATGCTCAGCTCAATGTAGAGTATTCAAACACGTGTCACAACTAATTTCGGCCTCTGCTCAGGATTAGACCACTCAGAGCTGTAGAAGGCAATGTAATTTCCGCTCTCGGTCTTTGCCTTGAGGAAGAAACCAGTGTTCTCATACGCACCACTTATATATTCCTGCACAAGCTGTGTGACATCAAAGTCATAGTACTTGTTGTCAGGGACAGTGCTTGCAGGGAAGGTTACTGAAGCATAGGGAACATTGCCCTGTAAATTACCATTCTTATCAAACCAGTCTCCTCCTGCTGTAGTCCAGGGAACACCGGACATACGAGTATTCCACGTCACATAC
>CAZUMN010000128.1:0-2007 GCA_964621955.1 uncultured Thermococci archaeon | reverse complement strand
CCCCCGGTCATACTCTCAACCATTATCGGAACATCATTGAAATGGTCTGTGTGACAGTGAGAAATTAAAAGAGCATCTATCTTTCTTGGGTCAAGTCCATTCTGAATTGATCTGAGATGGGCACCTGGTCCTGGATCTACATGAATATTTATTCTATCTTCAATATAGAATCCACCTGTACCACGCTTTTGGGTGATGGTCATGAACCTTCCTCCACCACTACCCAAAAAAGTTATCTTTGCCATACATACCTCTAAGTAACTTTTTAAGAGTTCAATTTATTAAGTTTATAAAACTAATGAGTGGTACTATGAGGGAAGCTCTAAAAGAAAGCAGGGGTGGCACTTTAATCGACATTGAAGTTGTTTCAAACTCGAGTGAATTTCACATTGAATACAACGAGTGGAGCAAGAGAATAAGGCTAAAAATTACTTCCCCTGCCATAAAGGGCCAGGCCAATAAAGAGATTCAGACTTTTTTTAAGGGTATTTTAGGGGAAGTCACTATC
This sequence comes from uncultured Thermococci archaeon, assembly GCA_964621955.1. GTDB lineage: Archaea > Methanobacteriota_B > Thermococci > Methanofastidiosales > Methanofastidiosaceae > Methanofastidiosum. The sequence goes on along the minus strand of CAZUMN010000128.1, from coordinate 1,499 downwards.
GTAAAAGGCGAACATAATAAAAAGAAATCTATATTTGTTAATTCTAGTATAGAAGAAGTTTCAAATAAACTGTCAAAAATTTTAAAATAATACAAAATTCGCCATAGTAAGACTTATAAAGAATTAAATACTAGTTATCAATAGGTGAAATTGGATGTCAGAAACGAAAGTCAAACATGCTGATGAAATATTTAAGTCATTTAAAATGCAAAGTGTTTCTGAATTCTTTAAAAAGAATGCAGCAATGTTAGGATATACTGGTAAATTACGTTCATTAACAACACTTGTTCACGAAGGGGTTACAAATTCGCTTGACGCTTGTGAGGAAGCCAGGCTTTTTCCGGATATTTCAGTATTTATTACTGAAATCGGGCCGGAACATTATAGAGTTATAATGGAAGATAACGCTTCAGGAATACCTTTGGATTACATACCCCATGTATTTGGAAAGATGCTTGCCGGGAGCAAGGCCCACAGAAATATTCAATCAAGAGGTCAACAGGGAATTGGTGTTTCAGGGGCGGTTATGTACTCCCAAGTTAGTACTGGAAAACCAACTGAAGTTGTAACTTCTACTGGAGATAAGGTAATTAATAAGGTCAATATCAAAATAGATGTTGAAAAAAATGCTGGGGAGATTCTATCCCGTGAAACTTTAAAGAATCCTGAAAAGTGGAGGGGCACAAGGATTAATCTCGAGGCAAAAAATCTTCAATACAACAGATCAAAATATGGGCCTTACAGTTACCTTAAGATGACTGCAATTGCAAATCCACATACAAGAATCCTTTTTGTCGAGCCCGATGGTACCAAGATTCTATTTGACAGAAATGTGAGGGAAATCCCAAAACATCCAAAAGAAATGAAGCCACATCCCCATGGAAGCTCTGCTGATGATATACTCTCTATGATTAAGATTTCAAGTGCCACTAGGGTAAGGACATTTTTAGTTTCTGATTTCACAAGGGTATCCTCTAAAAAAGTTGAGGAAATAGAACAGATTTCTGGCCTTGATCTTGACATTAACCCCAAGAAAGTAGATTGGGAATATGCAGAAAAGTTAGTAAATGCCATAAAGCAGATTACTTTCATGGCCCCCCCAACTGAGGGGCTTATACCAATAGGTGCTGAGTCCGTTAGGCTTGGTCTTGAAGGTATCCTTGCGCCTGAATTTGTACATACAGTGACTAGAAGCCCTCAGACCTACCACGGAGGTATAGCCTTTATTGTTGAAGCAGGTATTGCCTATGGCGGAGGTGCCGGTAACAATGGACTTGACATTATCAGGTATGCTAACAGAACACCTCTGATATTCGACCAAGGTGGATGCTGTATTACAGAAGCTGCTAAATCCATTGAATGGAAGAGATACGGCGTAAAGGATGACAGTGCACCGCTCACAATATTCGTTAATCTTGTTTCAACTCATATACCTTATACTTCTGCAGGAAAACAAGCTATTGCAACAGAAGAGGAAATCTATAACGAGATCAGATTTG
>CAZUMN010000127.1:0-2033 GCA_964621955.1 uncultured Thermococci archaeon | reverse complement strand
AAGAGGTTTTCAAATGGAACTTAAATTCGAACATGTCAAAGGCGAAAAGAAAGGGGATGTAAAACTATATGCACTCAGCACCTGCGGCTGGTGCGGAAAAACAAAAGAGTTGTTAATGCAAATGGGCGTTGACTTTAATTTTATCTATGTTGATCTATTGGACGGAGATGCCAAACAATACGCTATCGATGAAGTAAAAAAATACAACAAAAACTGTTCCTTCCCCACACTTGTAATTAATAACGATAAAACTATTGTTGGATTCAAAGAGGCAGAAATAAAGGAGGTCCTATCTTAATGTACGAAGATATGCCTGAAGAGAGGATCAACAAACTTTATGAAAAACTAAAGAAAGACGCCGAAGCTGGTGGCTACCACCTAAATTCAGATGTTGATTTCACAAAAAAACTTGTCCGAGGGCTCATAGTAAACGAGGACAGGTATGGTTATCAGGCATGTCCTTGCAGAATCTCTAGTGGGGTAAAGCAGGAAGACCTAGATATAATTTGTCCTTGCGATTACAGAGACCCAGACCTAAATGAGCACGGGGCCTGTTACTGCGCACTTTATGTTTCACAGGAAATTTTGGACGGTAAGAAAGAGGTAAGTTCCATCCCTGAAAGAAGGCCTCCTGAAGAAGAAAGAAAGAAACAAAAAGAAAGTAAACTAGGAAACATTAGTTCTTTGAAATATCCCGTTTGGCGATGTAAGGTATGCGGTTATTTATGCGCAAGAGACGAGCCGCCTGAAATTTGCCCAGTATGCAAAGCAAAAAAGGACAGATTTGAAAGATTCTTATAATCTATTCCTTTGATTTTAACAGGTAATAACCGACGTATAGAAGTATTCCATTTAGGATAATCGAATATGCCATCATCCCAAGAACAAAAAGCCTTAGTGTTCTAACAAAACTAAGTATGCTTTCTTTTACAGTATCATATTCTGTAAGAGATGATTTTATTTCTGAAAAACTACTTTTTGCAGATTCAAGGTTTAGTTTTAGATCTTCTAGATTTGCTATTATGCCTTCAAATCTATCTATATCCTCATTTAGTCCAGAAACTAAGCTACCAAGCCCTATAGAATTTAAAGTGCTGACAAAGGACCTCATGTTGGCCAATTTTTGCATGTATTCCCTTGTGTCAATATCTTTTAGATACAGATTGAACTCATCTAAATTTTCATCAAAAGTATCTAGATGATTTTTGATAAGGTCAATTTTATCAAACAGTGGGATAGATTTCTCGTAGGTATTGTTAATACTTATCAATGTAAAGGAAGATATCGAAATAGTAAAGATTAGGCCGATTATTGAAATTACAATTAGTATTTTTCCAAACATTTCTTTATCCATCTATACACCTCAATACATCAGTTATGCCGGCATCTGTTCTAACAGAGACTGGTGAGAAATGGGTCGGCGATGCATCAAATCCTACTTCTTTTAACTTTTTAATCATTTCCTCTGTCTTTGGTATTTTGGTCTTATAGATATGGGAAATCTCATGGATATCATAGAATAGAGGTATATCGATTTCACTTTCAACTACCTTTAATAGTTCAAGTGGTTTATCTTTTAGAAACTCTGAGGACTCGTATTCTTTTACGCACTCACTAACAAATTCAGTGTCTTTAATTTTTGAGATCCATAATGGGTGTGAAAATGATATCTTTTCTCCGCAGTTTGGGCAAATAGGTGTGAAAGAATCTGTAGTGGCTCTAAACCCGCATTTACAGTTCAGTGCAAATCCTAGATTATCTAGAGTTTTATTAGTTCTTTCTTTGCCATATTTCACTTCAAAATATGCCCTGATAAAATGCTCTTTCGTATAGGATAATAATGGCCTTACAGCTAGATTATATTTTGCCGCATTTCTGGCAACTTTTCCTATGAGGATTCTGACGGCTAGTTCATGAGCGAAGCTACATTTTAAGGGCTTTGAATCATATTTTCTTTTGCATGATGATACGTGGGTACCTGTCAGTGCTGAGGTATCTGTTGCAGTCAAGAATAAGTAAGAATCATTTTTTAA
>CAZUMN010000126.1:0-2036 GCA_964621955.1 uncultured Thermococci archaeon | reverse complement strand
GTTTTTCACAGATCAATGCAACTTCATTAGCAAAAGCTATCTCAACATCTCTGTAGGCATTTTCCGTTGTTTTTACAACTTCAGCGGTAATGCAGTCTGTCGGATAAAGCTCTCCTTTGACAATATGGGAATAAAGTTGAAGCATTCTCTCTCTTGTTTCTTCGTTTATTCCACCACATACTCTGGACAGATTTTCAATGTTATAGAGAAGTTTTCCAGGCATTACTCTTTCGGGGCAGTTACCAAGTAAGAAATCCTTGCCTGCTTTCATTTTTGAAGTATTTTCTAGGATTGGTTTCACCAAAGTTTCCATAGTTGTGGGGGCTATAGTAGATTCTACAATGACCAATGAGTTTTTTGACATATTTTCAGCCACACTCTTTAGAGCAGATTTCAATGAATCATACTTTGGCTCCCATTTATCAGAATCAAAAGGAGTTTCGACACAGATTAATATCGCATCAGCAGTTTTACATGCAGAATAATCGGTAGTTGCGACAAGTTTTTTATTCTTCACAACTTTTTCTATAAGCTCTGGTAAATTTGGCTCATCCCCTTCTATGGGGCATAATCCCTTGTTTATAAGGTCCACTTTCTCTTTTGTTCTGTTGATCCCAACGACATTAAAGCCTTTATCAGCAAACATAGCGGCAACAGGGATCCCAACGTAACCTGTTCCTACAATGACAATATTTTTAAACATGTTATCCTCGAAAGAACAGATATACAAACCCTAAATAAATCTTTTGGACATCCTATTTTATGATTGAATTCTTTGAAAAGAATGTTTTAAATTAGTTTTTGATTATTTCTATTGTTTATCGATAATATTGATATTTGATTTTTAATGTTATTCATTATAATTATTTTTTTTAACCAATAAAATACTATATTAAATCTCAATTATTAATTTTAATTACCGAAAACTTTATATAGTAAGAGTAACTAAATACTAATAACTAAAGATTAATCGTTCAATATATGTAATCGATGGTGATAAATGTGGGTTGGAGAAAACAGTTTGAGTTGAGAAACGAGAGAATTGATTATATTAGAAATCTTCTCAAAGAAAGGACAAAATCAGGTAAAGATTACTTTATCCAAGAACTTGTAAATGAAACAAGAATCCCTAGAAGCACGGTAGAAAGATACCTTTATGAGTACCTTGAAAAAGAAATCGAGATTTACTACGAAGGGCCTCTAAAAAAGATAAAATACGTTGGCAAGGAAAAGCAAACTTAAAGATTTTCTCTTCTTAGAAGTAATCCGTCTTCTCCGTTTTCATAGTAATGTTTTAATCTGTTAGTAATCTTAAATCCAAGATTTCTGTACATTGATAGTGCGGCAACATTGCTGGCCCTAACTTCAAGTTTTAATCGAGTTATACCTTTTTTCTTATAGACGTCGATCAATCTTTTCATAAGAAATGTTCCCACGCCTTTTTTTTTGTAATCATCTCTTATTGCAATTACTAGTATATGCCCTTCTCTTTTCTGCACTATACCTATTACAAATCCAATAACAACTTTGTCATTTTCTACAACAAGAAAAGTATCTCTGTGGAATTCATATAGAAAGTTTATTACCTCGGGTGGGTAAGGGTAATCAAAATTCTGGTATTCTAAATCTATAACTGTATATATGTCATCTGGCCCTACATTCCTAACGATCATTTTCGTCCCCTATGACCTTAGAGAATTCCTGGCCTTTTCCAAAAGAAGCCCTATATCCACTTGGTGTTTTTTCTAAATCTTTAACTTCAAAAAAACGCCATCTTCTGACAAATCTCACTGCAAAGTATGGCACAGCGCCAAATGTGTTGCAGAACTCCTTTAGCTTTTCAACATCTTCATCTTTGAAATAGCATCTCTCCTCTGCCCTTATCTTTACTTCTATTCCAAGGTATTTCTTACCATTACCTGCGATTATATCGGGATGAGGGTATAGCTGCCCCCTTCCAGAACCAGGCATCCTAAGGGCGGCATATCCGTTTTCCCATAATTTCTTTACCAATGATACTTCTGAGTTTCTCCCTC
>CAZUMN010000125.1:0-2072 GCA_964621955.1 uncultured Thermococci archaeon | reverse complement strand
AAAGATTTAGTTGTGATTTACGATGAAAAAAAGCGAGGAGATTTATCTTAGGCATATTCTTGAAGATTAAATCTATTATTTTAATAAGAAGCGAAATAATTAGAGATAATAAGTTCGAATAACTTCCAAAGATTTATAACATTGTAAAAATAGTATAGAGTATGTACCTTTCTAAGGAAGAGGAGCGCATATTAAACGGGGAAGAGGGGTATGCCGCACAAAAGTCCATGGAGATTTTAGCCTTACTAGGTGATATCTATGGTGCCGATAAGCTAATCCCTGTTTCATCATGCCAGATAGCAGGTGCCTCTTACAAAACTATAGGCGATGCAGGTCTTTTCTTTGTTTCAGAGTTTGCAAGGAGCTCTAAGATTAAGGTAAAAGCCACATTGAATCCCATAGGCATGGATTCTAGAGAATGGCAGAGGATGGGAATAAAAAGAGAGTTTGCGGAAAAACAGCTTGACATCCTTGATGCCTACCTAAAGATGGGAATTGACTGTAGCTGCACATGCACCCCATATCTAATTGGCAATAGGCCAAATTGCGGAGAGCATGTTGCATGGAGTGAATCCTCTGCAGTGTCATTTGCAAATTCAGTGCTCGGTGCAAAGAGCAATAGGGAAGGTGGGCCTTCTTCTCTTGCTTCAAGCATAATAGGAAAGACACCAAACTATGGCTTGCATCTTGAAAAGAATAGAAAAGCTGGAATAATAATTGATGTTAAGACAATTATAAAATCATTTTCAGATGTTGGTGCATTGGGAAACTATGTGGGTTCAATTATAGGAAACAAGATCCCTTACTTCAAAAATTTAGAGTTAGACTCTGACAAGCTAAAATCCTTAGGCGCTTCTATGGCAGCTTCTGGCTCAGTTGCACTATACCACGTTGAAGGTTTGACACCGGAATACAGTAAAGCCATCGATGATAGCTTAGAGAAAATAGAGGTAGGGAAAGAAGAGATTGAAGAAAGCAAGTGCAAGCTGAATTCTTCTGACGATATGGAGCTCATCTGCATAGGTTGCCCCCATTGTTCCGTTGGGGAAGTAAAAGAAGCTTTAGACCTCTTCAAAAAAGAAGGCAGAAAATTCAAGGGCAATATTTGGATATGCACTTCACGATATGTGAAAAATGAGCTTGAAAGAACAGGTATAGCGCAGGAAATAGAAAAGTATGCAAAGCTCTTAGCAGACACTTGCATGGTTGTGACACCTATTGAGGAGATGTACGAAAAAACAGCTACAAACTCCGGCAAAGCTGCAATCTATCTGCCTTCTCTTTGCAAGCAGAAGGTAAGATTTGACGACTTAGAATCTTTGATAAGAGATTTCAAATAGCTAATCATCAAGAGTGAATTCCCTTATACCAAGCCAATATCCTGTTCCCTCGATATAATCAATTTGTGTCTGAATCAGGGAATAATGTTCTTCTTCCATCTTTACAAGGTATGAGAACATCTTCTTTGCTTCCTCATCCCAGGAATTTTTTATACAATTTTTATAATACTCTATCCCGTTCTTCTCAACTTTTTGGGCCAGCATCAGAACAGCGAGGTCATCTTGGCCAAGATTAACTGTCTTATCAATCTCCTGTTCAACATTTGGGACAATCTTAGTGACCTCATTTTTTTCTACCTCGTGAAATATGCACTTTCCTCCTTCAAGCTGGGCTTTTAGTGCAGTTTCTAAGATTTCCCGGTGTTTCATCTCATCAAGGGCCAGCTTTAAGAACATATTCTTCCCGACAACATTTGAAACTTTTATTGCAGACTTGATGTAAGTCCTCAATGTTTCCTTTTCTGCTTCGATTGCAGTTTCAATTATTTTTACTCTCTCATCTTTTTCCATAATACCCTATTATCCTTTTTTATTTTTAGTCCTTTCGCCTAGCCTATTGCCTAGCTCAAAGCAGAGCGTTAATTCCTCCTCACTTAGTGCATATTGAACTTCTAAAGGATTATCAATTAATTTGAAATCAATCTTTGAAACTAATTTTAATAGATAATTGATAGGGCTAGCCATATCAACATAGCATGAAAAAAGTGCCAAATACTTATTCTTTAATCCCGA
>CAZUMN010000124.1:0-2102 GCA_964621955.1 uncultured Thermococci archaeon | reverse complement strand
AAACAAACATATATTAGGTGATGCATATGGCAGCAAAATTTGAAGTATACACGGATGCAAAAAAACAATTTCGATTTAGATTAAAAGCAGGGAATGGGGAAATAATTGCAACAAGTGAAGGATACACTACGAAAAAATCATGCATGAATGGAATTGACAGTGTAAAAAAGAACGCCCCAATTGCCGAAATTGTTGAAATAGAAAAGTAATTACCCAGATTTTTATTTATATTTTTTCTTTTCGTATAATAGTTTTTACATCTTTTTTAGACGATTTTCTATCACGACAAATACCGATAAGCTTAAATTCTCATAATTTCTAATATACGTATTTATGGTGAATACATGGCAGATGAATACGAAGGCGGAGGATATGCAAATATAAAAAGAGATGCAATTGTACTTGTTTTAGTAACATTAACTATTGCGGCCTTATTAGACCATGCAGGGCTCAAACAGAATCAGGTTATAGCTTCCTCGATACTGGCCGCTACCGTTGTAGGGACCTTACTTTTTTGGGGATTTAGAGTTGCCATAGCATTTATTGGGATTATAACTTTACTATTGACGAAGACGCTTGATATCCCGCACCTTGTGGAGTTTGCATCTCTTGAAGTAATCTTGTTTCTTGTTGGTATGATGACTGTTGTTGGGATGCTAAAAGAAGTTGGATTTTTCAGATGGCTTATGATTAAAATAGTCAAACTTACAAAATTTGAAGCCCACTTGCTCATGATTGTTTTTTGTATATTATCAGCATTTCTTGCGATGGCAATAGATGAGGTGACTTCCATTATCTTTGTCACTGCAGTTCTATTGGAAATCACTGATTACTTTGATGTTAATCCTGTCCCTTATGTTATATCCTGTGTAATGGCGACTAACATAGGGAGCTCAGGAACTGTGCTTGGGAATCCAATTGGGATATTAATTGCAATGAGGGGGGACCTTTCCTTTGAAGATTTTATTGTCTGGGCATTTCCTGTGGCAATGGTATCTTTAATTGCAACTATCGGTGTGGTGCTCTTTTGGTACAGAAATGATATCTCTCTCTTTAAATCAAAAATAAGATTGAAACTTAGATCAACAGATAAATTGGCATTCCAGGATGAGTGGGAGTTTGTTCCGGACAAGAGGGATTTTAAAATTGGAGTTGGGATATTTGTCACTACAATATTATTGATTTCGATGCATAGAAGATTAGAAACAGCTTTTGATCTTCCTTCTAATACACTGTTATTGGTATCTTCTTTATTTGGGGCAAGTTTAGTTATGTTGTGGAAGAGAAATAAAGCTAGAGAATACATTGAAAAAGATGTGGACTGGTGGACGCTTGTGTTTTTCATGATGCTTTTTGCAAAAGTTGGCACTTTGAAATACACAGGCGCAACAGATGTACTCGCCAGTGTAGTGGCAGGTGCCGCGGGAAGCCTTCCAATGCTAACAACAATAATACTTTGGTTGGCCTCCATTGGGTCCAGTGTTTTGGATAATGTAGTTCTTGTCGCCGCTCTAATCCCTGTGGTAGATAGTTTTAATAGCCTAGGGATACAAACTTTTCCATTGTGGTGGGCTTTACTATTTGGTGGGTGTTATGGCGGTAACATAACTATGATAGGGAGCACTGCCAACATAGTGGCTCTAGGAATACTCGAGAAAAGAAAGAAATATCGTATGAGTTTTATGAAATGGTTATGGATAGGACTTGCGGTAGGTGGAATATCAACATTGATTGCAAATATAATTCTGGTGTTCTTAATACCGTATATGCCAATAAGGTGATATAATGAAAATTTTGATGTGTACCGATGGATCTTTTTATTCGGATACAGCTTTGGCTTATAGCGCCCAGCTTTTCTGTAATTCAAAAGACCATGAAATAGTAGTTTTGTATGTAATGCCTCATGTCAACGAGGAGTTCAAATTCTATGAGAGGAAGTTTGATGAGGAAGTCAAAAAACTAAAAGAAGTTGAACTCAAGAATGTTGAAACTATTCAGGAATTAAAGAATCTAAAGCCTGTTGATGTCGGGGTCCAGATACTTGAGAATGCGTATAAGCTTTTAATGAAGTTTGGATATGAGTCAAAAACAAAGGCCAGATC
>CAZUMN010000123.1:0-2120 GCA_964621955.1 uncultured Thermococci archaeon | reverse complement strand
TCTAAATTTTCTGACATATCAATTGCTAGTATTATAGAAGAAATGTTTTAGGCGATTTAATGATTGATCTTGGAGACGTAAAAAAATTAAGGAAAAAATTTGGAGTAACTCAAAAGGAGCTAGCTTCAAAAGCCGGTGTTACTCAAGCATATATAGCTAAACTTGAGAACAAACAGATTGATCCTAAACTTTCTTCTTTTAACAAGATCCTAAATGCTCTAGAAGAGCTAAGAGCAAGGATGAAAAAAATACAGGATGTTATGGTTTCTCCCGTAATCTTTGTTCACCCAAAGGATAAAGTTAGTGATGCAATAACAATAATGGCACGATATAACATATCACAGTTGCCTGTTTTGAGGAATGGGACCCCTGTGGGAAGTCTTTCTGAAAAATCGCTGATAAAAAAACTTGGAATTGGAAAAATTTGTGAGACCCCAGACCTTACAGTCTCTGAGATTATGGAAGAAAGCTTTCCAGTAGTTTCTAAGGAACAAAGTTTTGTAGAAGTTTACACTCTACTAAAAGAAAATCAAGCAGTCCTTATTGAAGAAATGGGAAGGGTAGTAGGAATAATTACTAGAGCAGATATTCTTGACAAAATTTAATCTTTTTAATAGTTAATTTTAAAAACAAATGTTCACTCCATAAGAAAAAGGAGGTTGTATATGCCAATAATTAATTTTAATATTACAAAAGCCGTAGTAGAAAAGAAAAAATTGGAGAAAGCTCCCGAAGGACCAGTAAGTTTCACGCAGACACCAAATATTGTCTCAATCAAAGAGATGCAGCTTTCCGGGCCAAGCGGAAGATTAAACGTGTTAGATGTTGAGTTTGATTTCCTTTCAAAGTACGAACCTGAAGTAGGCAGTGCAAGTATTAAAGGAAACGTTTACTACCAAGAAGGAGAAGAGTTCAGGAAAAAAATCGTTGATCAGTGGGAAGGTAAAAAGACCCTTGACACAGCATTTTTTGATGAAGTCATAAATGGAATAAACTCAAAATGCTACGTATTTTCAATGATGCTAATAAAAGAGCTCGGCCTTCCAATTGCAACACCATTCAGATACAGCGCTTCTCCAGATGCTGCTAAGACTGAAAAACCAAAAAAGAAATAATATTTTTATAGTTTATCCTATATTTTTTCTTTTAAATTAAAATTTTATGTTGCTATTAATGCTGATTAAATAAGTGGATGGCTAGACCATCCATGAAAAACCTTTTATTAAATAATCAAAAGGAACAATTGGGTAAGTTAACCTATTTTATTGGTTGACTACATAAAGGAGGAGATTATTTGGCATTAAGAGAAATGACACCATATAGAAGATTCATGTCCGCTATGACTGGCGGCCGTGTTGATAGAACACCTGTAATGGTTCTTTCTAACTTTTGTAAAGAATTGATGGCTTCAACAAACGTTGCTTGGCCAGCATGTCAGACCGATCCAAAGGTCATGGCACAGTTCCAGGCAGGAAGATATGAAGTTTGGGGCCTAGATGTATTGATATCCCACAATGATTTAGTATCCGAAGCAACTATGCTAGGGGCAGAGATTGACCTTGGAACAGACCTTAGGCATCCATCAGTATTGAAGCATGTGCTTGAAAATACTGATCCAACAAAATACAACATGCCAAAAGATGTTGTATCTAAGGGAAGAAATCCAATAGTTGAAGGTTCTACAAAGATTCTCGTTGAAAAGTATGAAAATCTTGTTCCTGTTCTTAGAACAGTTACTGGACCAATGACAATTGCAGGTCACCTTTGGGGTGTTGACAGGATTTTAATGTGGTCAAAGCAAGAAGAAAAGAAGTTTGAAGCTTGTCTTGATATTTGTACTGATCTATGTATTGAAATTATTAGAAACTCTGCTGACTCAAGCGGTGCAAATGGATTTTACATGCCTGATCCAACAGCATCAGGTGACTTACTTGATCCAAAGGACTTCCAGAATTTTCTCGAACCAAGATATAAGAGAATGACAAAGGAAACTAAGGATATTGTATCTATGTTACACATCTGTGGTGACACAAGGGGATACATGGACAGAATTCCACACTCTGGATTCGACGCATTCTCATTTGAAGCTCCCGGTACCTCAGTTAAGGAAGCTAAGATGG
>CAZUMN010000122.1:0-2143 GCA_964621955.1 uncultured Thermococci archaeon | reverse complement strand
CATTTATGTCTGGTTTCACGATCCGATTCCAGGAAAAAGTATGGGTGTAAGACTTATTATTACCAGAGTTCAATAATGTCTTTGTATATAGTAATCATATGGCCTCTTGATGGTAGAATAGAGGCCATTTTACTTACCTTCCAAAATTTAATTATTATTTCTGACTTATCTTGTTCAGAGACAATAGGGCTTTATACTATTGTTCCTGCTCAGTCAGAAGAAGAGGCAATAGAACAAGGCAATGTATTCCTTACTTTTGAGTTTGCAAGAGGTAAAAGAGGATACTCTATTTTCGAGAGTGCCTATGATTATGCAGGCCCAAAACTAAAGATGATAGACAAGATCAGGAAGGAAAGAATTAGAACAAATGAAGTTATTCTCAGACAAAAGTTAGCAGCTTGTGATGGTTGTGTTACTCATGCTGCTGAAGAGTTAGGCATAGATAGAAAAACTTTTTATCGTGGTTTAAGAGAAGGCAGCGAACTTAGAGCAATGGGAGAATAAAATGAAAGCAAAAGCAGTTGTAGTAGGGATTAATAAGTTTAAGAATTTTCCAGAATCTACTCTTAATGGGTGTGTGAATGATTCTGAAAATATGAAAGCCTTGTTTATGAAGTTTGGAGTTGAAGAGAAAGATATTGTTGTTCTTCAAGACTCTCAAGCAACAAAAGATAATATTATTGAAGCTATTACAGATGCACTAAATACACTACCGGAGAAGTTTTTCTATTCAGTTAGTTCTCATGGTTCGTATGTTGTTTCTCAAGATAAAGATGAAGAACTGGATGAATGTACTATTTGTTATAATACCAATTCTAATTTTGATAATGTTATTGTAGATGATGAATATTATAATATCTTCAAAACTTATCCTTCTGTGAAAATTGAATGTTTTGTAGATACTTGTCATGCTGGAACGGTTCTAAGAGCTACTGATTTAAAAAAGATGTGTATTGGCATTATTCCTTATGATGTTCCCCGATTTCTTCCTAATAAAAAAGCTTTATCTTCAAAAAAGAAATACACCAAGTCTGATAAGAAGTCTTTATATACCAAAGAATATAAAAACACTGTTCTATGGGCTGCTTGTAGAGATACAGAAACAGCGAGCGATGCTTATATTGATGGAACTTATTGTGGAGCTTTTACTTACTACTTAACTCATAATTTTAAGAATACAAGGCGACTCTGTTTGTATAAAAGACAATTTAAGACTATTACAGCAGAGTATGACCAGCAACCACAGCTTGAATGTTCTTGGAAAAACAAATTAAAGAGAATTTTTTAATGGAAACACCTATTAATAATACACATGCAGAGTTTTTAGAAGGTGAAACTCTGAGAAAACTTGCTATTGCTAAGAAATACGGTATGATTGAGTTCAAAAATCGTTATATTTACGAACTTATGCTGTATGATTCTTTCAAAAGGAGTTTCGGTGCTGATCCTATCGTCAAAAGCCTACATCAAGCAAATAGCTGATACAAAATTACAGCTTTTTGTCTTTGACAACCTGAATTTTAGTAAAGCAAAGAACTTTTATGTCCTTTACGATCTGAAAATAGGTAAGTTTTTAGCAAATAAAGGATATGAAGCAATTACTTTCAAGCCTTTTGTGCTTATTTTTAATGATTATAGCTTAAAAATAGGTAAAAAGAGTGATATGAGAGACAGTTTATTCATTCACGAATTTACTCACATACTCCAACAGCGCAAAACAGGTCTGTTGTTCTTTCTTGTTCGTTATTTGTATGAGTATTTTAAGCTATTAATTGAAACAAGAAGCAGTATTCTGGCTTATAGTATGATTTCTTATGAGTTAGAGGCCAGACAAACAGAAAAAGTGGTGTCTAACTATGATCCAGAAGAACTCGAAAAAGACACAATGCTTGCTTGACCAGATAAAAGCTCTTAAAAATGGTAATACAGTGCTTATTTCAGCTTTAATGGGGCTTTTAAACCAGCACTGTATCCATGATGAAGAATTTATCTGTGATATTTGCTTGAGTGCAGATGAAGAAGCTATATCTATACTTGAAGACGCTGGATTTTTAGTAAAAGTTAGTGATGGCAAGTATAAATTAATGTGGAACAAATTAGAAGAGAGAGAAAAAGAACTAAAAGAGGCATGTAAACAAAAATG
>CAZUMN010000121.1:0-2202 GCA_964621955.1 uncultured Thermococci archaeon | reverse complement strand
GAATTGAAAAAATATAAGAAAAAAGTAGAATAGAGACACGCTCCTAAGCAAGGAGAATTTTACTGGCTCGTCTTCCAACGCCCTACGCAATGGGAGGAAGAACTCACAGCCTGTATTATGAAAGTTGAAGACCTAAGAAGGCTTCTAGGTTCAAAATATGATTCCTTGCCAGACACAATTCTACAAGGTATTATAGACCTCTTCAGGGCATATGCAAAGTTAGCAATAACTAAGCATATTGCAGAGAAGAAGAAAGCTAGAGCTGACAAAATCCGCCAGAAATAGCGGTAGAAACCCTAGTCAAAAGCTAGGGTTTTTTTGTAACGAAAAATCTCTTGCAATCGTGAACGATTTATTTATTATATACACCGAACTGATACAATAGTTATATAATGCTTATATTTAAGCCAATAAATAATAGATATAGGCGGTTCGGTATCGGAAATTTATCTCTTAACGAATATCACGATGAAAGACTATGCAAAAAAACGTAAAGCACCAAAAAACCCACTTATGGACTTTGACCTTTGACTATCAAAGGTCGTAAAACCAGTTGCAAAGATAGAAGAACCACAGAAGAAGAGAGCTATAATCTATGTTAGAGTATCTTCAGAACGCCAGAAAAAGGAATGACACGGATTAGAATGACAGGAAGAATCAGCAAGAAATCGGTGTAGGATAAACAAGGTTGAAGAAGACAAAGTATTTAAGGATGAAGCTATAAGTTGAGCAATAACTGACCGCAAATGACTAATGGATGCTATAGAGTACCTAGAAAAACAGAATAAGAAATATACCAAAATAACCCATTTTGTTTGTACAGAAATGGGGCGTATAGCTAGACCTGAAGACCGTGAAGAATGAACTGCTTTGGTTGCAAGAATTGAAGCTACAGGGGCAAAAGTTATTACTACTCTGGAACATAGAGATACATCTACTGATGAGGGGAAACTTATGGATGACATAAAGTTTTGTATAGCCTCATATGAGAGAAAAAAGATTATGAAGAGAGCTAAGAATTGAAGAATATCCAGAGCATTACAGGGCTACCGACCATTTCCCTGATTGCCTGTCGGTTACAAGAAAGAGGGTCAGGGGAAGACAGCTTTCATTATGAAAGACGAATTTAAGGCAAATATCATAGCAGAGGGATTGGAACTTTTTGCTAGGAATGTACTCATCACAAGAACAGATTTATTAGATTTCTTTAGAGACAAAGGACTTACTACTAATGAAAAAAACTTTAAGGGGAAACTTTGGACATCCTTCATAGAAAAGACATTCCTATTGCACAGACTATTCTTTTATGCAGGATATATTTTCTATCCTGACTGGGACATAAATGAACCTATAGAGTGAAAACATCCTGCCATAACTTCTTTGGATGTGGTTTACAAAATCATTGAGAAATTACAAAAGGGGAATCTCTTAAAAAGAAATCCACGCAGAGCTGAAATGTCTGACGAATTTCCTTTGAGATGAGTGATTTATTGTCCAGCCTGCCATAGAAAACTAACTTCTTGGTATTCCAAATCCTGAACAGGAAAGCCATTCCCTTATTATGGCTGTAGTTATAAAGATTGTCCTGAAAGAGAAAACATACCAAAAGAGATGTTAGAAAACGACTTCAAAGAACTATTGAACAAATATAAACTTCCTGATGAATTTTTGCCTGCTTTCAAAATTATTCTGAAAGAGGAGTGGGAAAACAGCAAGCAAAATGAAATCTCTCTTAGAGATAAGAAGATGGGAATGAAAGTAAGTATTGAGAATAAGATGAAAGATATTTGGGATGCTATGATGAAGACAAAGAATAATGACTTGTATGCAAAATTAGAGAAGGAGCGGGCAGAGTTGAATAGTGAAAAGCTAGTATTAGAGGATGATTTGAACAACGATGCTTACACCGAACAAGAATATATGGAACTTTACGAGAAGACATTATGAATCATTACCAACCCACTAGCTTTCTGGTCTTTGGGGAATACAGAGATAAAACAACTCCTTCTAGCAGTTTGGTTTTGATGAAAATTGTATTATAATAAAAAATCAGGTTACCGAACTGAGGAAACCTGACTTCTTAACTATCTTATTACTTATATGGTCGCTAACAAAAACTCTTTGTTAGGGTAGCCGGGACTCGAACCCGGGACCACTAGCTTAAAAGGCTATTGCTCTACCGCCTGAGCTACTACCCCATAA
>CAZUMN010000120.1:0-2234 GCA_964621955.1 uncultured Thermococci archaeon | reverse complement strand
GATTCAAAGATATTAAGCTCTTTCATTGCGAAAGGATACAATACAATGACATTGGGAAACGGTTTAGATGGCCATGGAAAGTTTCTTGCACATATCGATTCCACCGATAAGCTCTGTGCAGTTGTTGGATATCTCCACAAGTTCTTGCCATTGACAGACCAAAAGATAACACCAAACGATTTGCTTTATGGGTGCAGACTTCAGAACATCCCAGTTTTCATAATGGTACCAAAAGAGGTAATGGCAGAAGGGAAAAAAGTCTTGGAAGACGTATCCGATTTTGTCAATTTCGTGGAGCCAGAATCAACTCTTGAGGCAATTTTGGTCTTTTTAGAGAATAAATAGGAGTAATTTTTTAAGTCTTATATTTTATTTTCTTTTATGTTCTCTACCTTTGACCTGAAAGAGATTTCAAAAGAACTTTCTGACCTCGAGCGGATGCGGGTTGATAAAATATACCAGCTCGGCAACGAGATAAGGATTAAATTTTTTGGCCGAGGGAGAGAAGATTTAGTCATTAAGCCACCACTTGCAGTTTTTGTCACATCTTACCCCAAGCCGGCACCAAAAAATCCAACATGGTTTGCAATGCTCCTCAGAAAACACCTGAAAGCGATGTGGCTCTTTAAAATAGAGCAGTATGATTTTGATAGAATTCAAATGTTCTCCTTTGGATTTTATGAGGAAAACAATCCAGTTGTAAAATTTGTTTTAATTGTCGAAATGTTTAGGGACGGCAATATATTGCTGGCAGATCAAGAGAACAAGATTGTCGGGATATTGTCGAGAGAATATATGAAGGATAGGACTCTTGCCCCAAAATCGATTTATGAATTCCCAGAAAAGAAAAAGGGATTTGATCTAAGCATTGATGAATTAATTGAACTCTCTAAAGAGCACGAGATAGTAAAGGGGCTTGCAACTCAGCTTAATATCGGTGGGCTTTACGCTGAAGAGACGTGCCTATTGGCTGGAGTAGATAAATCAAAAATTGGCATCTCAAATGAAGAAGCTGTTAAACTAAAAGAAGCTTTGCTCCAATTAGAGAATCTAAAAAAAGACCCGATGATTATAAAGAAAAATGATCAGGTAGTCGATATAATTCCTTATGATTTAACATCGTACAACGGTCCCGAATACGAAAAGGTAAGATACGAATCTTTTTCAAAGGCGCTGGATGAAGTTTATGGAAAGGAAGAGTCTGAAGAGATAATGAGGGAAGAGCTATCCAACCACCAGAAAAAGATCCAGAAATTTGAAAGAATGCTAAAATCTCAAATAGACCTTTATAACTCCTACATAGAAGAGAGAGAGCTTTACAAAAAATTGGGAGATTTAACTTACGAAAAGTACCCTATAATTGAAGAATCGATAAAGGTTATAGAGCAGGCAAAGAAGAACTACTCTCTTGAAGAGATTAAGAAAAAGCTTGCGGAAAATAAATTAATTTCTGATGTTGACTTTAAGACTGGTATTATCACATTCAACTTCGATACACCTCTGCCTATAGAGCTGAAAAAAGATGTCAACGAAAATGCAAATCTATTTTATGAAAAATCAAAAAAGATGAAGAGAAAGATTGACGGTGCAAAAATAGCCATGGATAATACCGAGGCTAAAATATTGGTACTAAAAGAAGAAGAGGAAGAATTTGAAGTTGAAGCGCCTAAGGCAATTGAAAGGAAAGCTAGGGAGTGGTACGAGAGATTTAGGTGGTTTACGTCAAGCGAAGGAAACATCGTTCTTGGAGGCAGGGATTCTTCTTCTAACGAAGTCATTGTAAAAAAGTACATGGAAGACAGCGATATTTATTTCCATGCAGATGCGTACGGTGCGCCTCACGTTATCGTAAAGGAAGGCGTCAAGGCAACTGATATCACTTTAAAAGAGGCGGCAATATTTGCAGTATCTTTTTCTTCTCTCTGGAAGGATGGATATGGGGGCGGCGATGCATACTGGGTCAAACCAGAACAGGTCACAAAGGAAGCCCCTTCAGGAGAATATCTGAAAAAAGGTGCTTTTGCAATAAAAGGTAAAAGGAACTACATTAAATCCGTATCAATAAAATTGACGATAGGCATCACTTCTGAAGGTAAGATTATGTGTGGGCCTGATGTTCCGATAGAAAAGCATACAGTTAAAAACGTAAAAATAATGCCTGGCAAACATAAGAAGGAGTCTTTTGCCAAGAGAATAGCAAAGATTTTAGAAACTGATGACATTGATGGAATTGT
>CAZUMN010000119.1:0-2277 GCA_964621955.1 uncultured Thermococci archaeon | reverse complement strand
TTTCAGTAGAAGACTCACCAAACTCAGCAGGCGTTGCAATAGATGCAATAAGATGCGCAAAACTCGGCCTTGATAGAAAGATAGGCGGTCCACTGACATCAATTTCAAGCTACACTATGAAGCACCCCCTAATTCAGTACTCAGACTCTGAGGCAAAGATTAAAGTAGAGGACTTTATCTCTGGAAAACTTGAGCGCTAAAGAAAAACTTAAATATCTATTTTTTTCTCTTATTCTATGAAGAACTTAATAGTCATCTTGTTAATTTTGGGAATACTCGCTTCTTCTGGAATTGCTTTTGCAGAAGAAAACTCTGATCCTGTGATCTGGAAATACAAGCTAAGTAGCTGGGGAACTTCTGTTACGACAACAGAAGCAGGGGAGTATAGTGCAGCAAGCTCAATTGATGGCTCATTTTACTTTTTTGATAAATCTGGGTCAGTCTTATGGGAGTATGACCTTGGGAAGAGGATAACTTCAATTAATATATCTAGTGCTATGTCAAAAGTTTCAGCCGCCGTCGGAGAAAGGGTATACATATATTCAACATCAGGGGATCTTTTGGCTAATTTTAAGTCTGTAAAAGGTGGATTCATAACAGCAACTCCTGACGGCAACTATGTTGGGGGTAGCTCATCAGATATCTATGCGATGGTCTACAAGGATGGAAAGCCTTTATGGGATTACAAAACCGACGGAAAAGTAAATTATGTCTCATTGACACCGGACGGCCAAACATTAGCTGTAGCTTCATCAGACAATTATGTTTATCTCCTTAAATCAGGTCTTTTGCTGTGGAAATACGATGCAAAAATGCCTGTAATCTCCGTTGCAGTAACACCTGATTCATCATATCTAGTATGTGGAACAGGAAGTTTTGAATCCGATAAAGAAGAAAATCAAAAAGATTATAAAGTGTTTTTGTTTGATGGAGATGGAAAACTATTGTGGAGTAAAAAAATAGGTTACACTGTTTCTTCTGTTTCAATAACACCTGATGGTTCATATATAGCTGTAGGCTCATGGGACAATAAGGTTCATATATTCTCAAAATCTGGAGAGCATTTAAAAGAATTCAAAACTGACGGAAAAATCTGGTCTGTTTCAATAACTCCTGACGGAAAAAATGTTATAGCAGGCTCAACTGATAGCTATGTGTATTTCCTCGATGTAGAGTCAATGGCTAAACCTGAGAAGAGCTCATTATTTAATCCGCTTTATCTAGCAATTCCCATAATATTGATTATAGCAGCAGCCGCAATAATCTACACAAAGAAAGTCAAGAAGAAATAATTTATTTTTTTATAATTTAAGTTCAAAATAAATTGGATAATTTATTGTGAAGTGATGAAGGAATCTGAAAGGAAAAAATTTGATGAGAACAGGGAACAAATTCTAAAGGAGCTTGAGGAAGAAAAGGAAAGAAACTTCAAGCAAAAGATAGAGTTTGTAAGATTATATGCAGAATGGATAAAGAAAACTCCAAATAAAGAGTGGAGCAAACAGCACTCAAAATTTATCAATTCGATGTATAAGAAAGATTAAATCTAAAAGAGAATTCATAGAGTTTTTGAATCTTATGGAGAAAGAAAAAGACCTAATAGAATACTCATGCACTAAAAAAGCTGTAAAGATTCAAAATGAACTTAGAAAAAAATCTGGTGACTGGAATGGAAGTGCCGAAGTAGCAAAATGGAGAAGACTCCATTAATAATTTTACAAAATACTAACTACTATTCACTTCTCAATTTCAATTATTTTGACATTTTTCTCAGTGACAACAATGAAATTGTTTGCCAATTTTTCTGAATAAGATTCAAGTAGTTGTGATAATACATAAATTTTATTTTCTGGTCTTTCATTCTTGAGTCTTAATAATATTACTCCTTTGTGTTCTCTGTTAAATTTAAAAATGAGTTCTCCAAAATCTTTATCATTAGTAATTAGAATAAAATTCTCTATGTTGGCCTTATCTATTATTGTTTCATCATCGGCCCCTTTTGCCTCATCGTGAACGGACAATACTTCGTGGTTTAATGATCTTAGCCATCTTGCAACTTTTGGTCCGGTACACTCATCTACTATAAATTTCATCTTTAAATTGCCTCTGCAAGTGGCATATACGTAGTATTCTCAATTGTTTCGGATGCATATACAAGACAAGCATTAATATCGTCTTTTGTTAGCCCTTCATATTCCTTCAATATTTCATCAACTGTATAGCCATTAGCCAATAGATTTAATATGTATTGTACGGATAATCTTGTGCCTTTTATGA
>CAZUMN010000118.1:0-2347 GCA_964621955.1 uncultured Thermococci archaeon | reverse complement strand
CTATCTTTTTAAGTATTCTTTCAGAGAATACCTGGGACGATAGACTCTAGGCTTATGCACTAAAAAAGAGATCCGTTTCCGGACCTCTTCAATCTGCACCATGCAGAGCCTTGCGGCGATTTCGGTAAAACCTTATTTGCACTCACCTAGTAAGTTTGTATGTTCAACTTAGCATACAGATGACACATTGTCAAGTGAATTTTATAGGCTTTTGACAAAGGAGGAAAAGTATGAAAATGCAGGAAGATTACTATTTAGGATTGGATATGGGGACTTCTTCAGTTGGATGGGCAGTAACGGATAAAAGTTATAATATTCTCCGCGTGAAAGGGAAAGAGTTGTGGGGGGTCAGACTATTTAAAGAGGCGGAAACATCCCAGGCACGAAGAACAGCCAGGATAGCAAGAAGGCGAAGGCAACGAGAAATTGCTAGGATTGGATTGCTAAGAGAACTGTTTGCCGAAGAAATTAACAAGATTGATTCCTCCTTTTTTCAACGTCTTGACGAAAGTAAATATCATCCCGAAGACAAGAGAGAAAATACAAAGTATGGATTATTTGCGGACAGGTTATTCACGGATAAAGAGTATTACAAAAAATATCCAACTATCTTCCATCTCAGGAAAGAACTGGTTGAAGATTCAAACCCTC
The DNA here is from genome assembly GCA_964621955.1 of uncultured Thermococci archaeon. Lineage (GTDB taxonomy): Archaea > Methanobacteriota_B > Thermococci > Methanofastidiosales > Methanofastidiosaceae > Methanofastidiosum. The sequence goes on along the minus strand of CAZUMN010000118.1, from coordinate 1,696 downwards.
ATGATGTCCGGTTGGTTTACTTGGCAATATTGAATATTTTTAAGCACAGGGGGCATTTTTTGAATGCAGCATTGGGAGACGAGATTGAAAGCAACTTCGAAGTTGTTTATGAAGAGTTGAAGGCATTATTATCTGAAAATCTGGATATTCATTTTAACACTGGGACCGCGGCGGGAAAGCTAGAAGAAATTCTGGGAGCGAAAGGGCTATCTCGAACGAAGTTGGCGGAAAAGGCAGCAGAGGTTTTGGGAGTTAAGAAAACAAAAGATAAAAAAGCCTATGAAGTAATTAAGTCTCTGTGTGGTTTAACATTTAGTCTAGAAACAATTTTTGGCGAAAGTGACATGGCGGCAGAACAGAAAGTCCCCACCTTATCATTTCGGGACGAATCTTTTGTCGAGAACATTGTAATGATAGAAGACTTAATCGGCGAGGATAATTCTGAAATATTAGGGTTATTAAAAACTTTGCATGACCAGGCGCTTTTGTCCAATATAATGAGCGGATTTGATTATTTATCTCAAGCCCGCGTCAACAAATACGAGAAGCACAAAGAGGATCTAAGGCTTCTAAAAAAGACTATAAAAGAACTGGCTCCGGACCAGTATGACATTTTGTTCAGATCTGATACGGATGGGACCTATAGTGCTTATGTGGGAAGCAGTAATGCGGACAGAAAACAACGTCGTGGGTATAAGAAAAGAAAACCCGAAGACCTTTATTTAACAATTAAGAAGATTTTCAAGGATGCTCCGAAGGATCATTCCGGAGCAGAGTATATTCTTGAAGAGATCGAAAGCGGGAATTTTTTGCCCAAACAGTTGACTTCGGAAAATGGTGTTATCCCAAACCAATTACATTTTTCAGAATTACAAGCAATACTAAGGAATGCACAGAATTATTTACCTTTTCTTAATGTTGCAGAGGAAGGTGAAGTTACCAATGCAGAAAAGATTGCCCAATTGTTCCGATTCCAAATTCCCTACTATGTTGGCCCGTTAAATGACTACCATAAAGATAAGGGTGGAAATGCATGGGTCGTGAGGAAGAAGCCGGGAAAAGTACTCCCGTGGAATTTCGACGATATGATTGACTGTAAGCAATCATCACAGGAATTTATAGAAAGATTAATTCGGAAATGCACTTACATTAAGAACGAGCCCGTTCTTCCGAAGTCATCGCTTCTTTATGAAAAATATATGGTACTGAATGAGCTTAATAACCTGAAAGTAAGAGGTGAACGGATAGATGTTTCTTTGAAGCAGGATATCTATAACGAATTGTTTCTTACAGGGAAAAGAGTAACACAGAAAAAGCTAGAAAACTATTTGATGTCAAAGTGCTTACTTGCGCCGGATGAGAAAGGGGTCATTTCGGGTATTGATGGAGATTTCAAGAGTTCTTTGGCTTCCTATGGAAAATTTCATGGGGTATTCGGAGATGAGATAAAAAAAGAAGCCAATCGGAAAATGATAGAGCAAATTATATTTTGGGGAACGGTATATAGTGATGATAAATGTTATCTGAAAGAAAATATGATAGAGCAGTATGGACAAGTACTATCGGATGATCAAATAAATCGAATAGCGGGTTTTAAGTTCAATGATTGGGGAAGACTGTCTAGAGAATTTCTTGAGATGCCTGGCGTGAATAAAGAAACTGGAGAAGAATTACCCCTAATCCAGATGTTATGGTG
>CAZUMN010000117.1:0-2352 GCA_964621955.1 uncultured Thermococci archaeon | reverse complement strand
AATGGCTTCAAACTATGACCTCCTTTTTGTAAAAGCCAAAACTCAGAACACTCTCAAAGAGTTTCTTATGGGAAATGAAGTTGAAGATATACTTAGAAGGACCCCATCTAACTTATTATTTTGGAGGTCAAGGGAGTAGTGCATAGATGGAGTCTATTAAAGATATACATGAGCTTTCAGTAGAAGAAGCAATCCGTAATCTTCAATCTGCCAAAGAAGGTCTTTCAAAGGAAGAAATTGAAAGAAGATTTTCATCGTTTGGCCCAAATGAAATCCAGGAAAAAAGGGTCACCCCTCTCTATGTTAAACTTCTAAAACAATTTTTGAATTTCTTTGCTATTTTACTATGGGTTGCAAGCGGTCTTTCGTTTTTAGGAGAATATTTGGCCCCAGGAGAAGGTAATATTAATCTTGGAATTGCATTAGTTGCCGTAATTTTTATCAACGCCTTTTTTACTTTCTACCAAGAGTATAAAGCTGAAAGAGCTGCCGAGGCCCTAAAAATGTTGTTGGCACCTTTAGCAGTGGTATTAAGAGACAATAAAGAACAGGAAATCCCTTCAAATCAAGTTGTAGTTGGAGACATAATTATATTATCTGAGGGCGATAAAGTACCGGCAGATGCAAGATTAATTGAACAGTATGAATTGAAGGTCAATAATTCACCTTTAACTGGCGAGTCGATATCTCTAAAGAGAGATATTGGTCCATTTAAGGGAAATATTCTTGAATCTCATAATATTGTTTTTTCTGGAACTACTGTAGTCTCTGGTTCAGGGAAAGCCATAGTTTTTGCTGTAGGAATGGGGACGGAATTTGGGAAGATAGCAGGACTTACCCAAGAAATAAAAGAGGATCCAACTCCCCTACAAAAAGAAATATCTTATTTTATAAAGTACATATCAATTATTGCAATCTTCTTGGGAATAACCTTCTTTTTAATAGGGTGGTATCTAGGTAATACCTTCACTGCAAATTTTATCTTCGGGATAGGAATAATTGTTGCCAACGTTCCAGAAGGGCTACTACCTGCAGTTACTTTGACTTTATCTATAGCCGCTCAAAAAATGGCAAAGAAAAATGCCCTGATAAAGAATCTAAATTCTGTTGAAACTCTGGGATCTACTACAGTGATTTGCACAGATAAAACTGGAACCCTTACACAAAATGAAATGACAGTCAAAAAAATATTTGTCAATGATAAAGAAATTGATGTTTCTGGGGTTGGGTACTCACCTGAAGGAAAACTTCAGATTGATGGGAATGATATAGCAGAAAAAGAAATTGAGCCAATAATCCCATTTCTAAGAACTTCATTCTTTTGCAATGATTCAAAATTAATTTTGGAAGAGGGCAAGTACTCAATAATTGGAGATCCGACAGAAGGAGCACTTTTAGTTTTAGCTAAAAAAATCATAGACACAGATAAAACATGCAACTTAGAAGAAAGAATTTTTGAGATTCCATTTACGTCAGACAGAAAAATGATGAGTACAATATACAAAGGAGAGATAGTTACTGCTTATGTTAAAGGTTCTCCCGAGTCTATCATTTCTTTGTCAAATAAGATATTGATGAATGGGAAAGAAATCGAATTAACTCCGAAAGATAAACAGAATCTTCAAGAAAAAGCTGAAAGTTTTCAAAAGAAAGCTTTGAGAACTTTAGCTCTTGCATATAGGCCTATAACTGAAAAAGAAAAATATGTGGCTGAAGAAGTAGAGAAAGATTTAGTATTTTTAGGATTGGTTGGGATGATAGATCCCCCAAGGCTTGGCGTCAAGGAGGCAGTTAAAAAATGCAAGGGTGCTGGAATTAAAATAATAATGATTACAGGGGACAACAAACTTACAGCTGAAGCTATCGGGCGAGAGGTAGGCATAATTGAAAGTGACACCCCTTCTGTAATAGAAGGGAGTGATGTCACAAAAATGAAAATAGAAGAATTGAAAAATTTATTGAGTAATCCAGAAATTATTTTTGCAAGAGCTTCCCCAAAGAATAAACTTGAGATAGTCATGGCACTAAAACAGATGGGGGAAGTTGTGGCAGTCACAGGCGATGGAGTAAACGACGCACCTGCCTTAAAAGAGGCAGATATAGGTATATCAATGGGGAGTGGCACTGATGTGGCAAAAGAAGCTGCAGACGTAATACTAATAGATGATAATTTTAAGAGCATAGTGGAAGCAGTTCTTGAAGGAAGGGCCGTCTATGATAACATCCGAAAGTTTATTTCTTACATCTTAGTTAGTAATGTGCCTGAGATAGTCCCATTCATAGTATATGTACTGTTTAGAGTTCCTCTGCCATGGACTGGTGTTCAAATATTGGGTATAGATTTAGGGACGG
>CAZUMN010000116.1:0-2357 GCA_964621955.1 uncultured Thermococci archaeon | reverse complement strand
ATTCTGCTGAAGTTAGTCCCATTTTTGGTTTAATTATAGTTCCAAGAATTGGCCTATCGTAGACGTTTAGATATTTCCTCATATCATCCAGTGTATAGCTTGGGCCATCATACTGCTCAAGCATTGCTGGAGGAAACCAGACATCCAGTAATTTTAATGCACTTACTTCCTTCATCCCGAGGACATTTCCAACAAGGTATGTCAATATATTCTGTACATTTCCTCCTCTATCAAATAGTCTCCAGGGATATGCAAGCCAGACAAGATTATTTTCCTGATCAATTTTATAAACTAGAGCGTTCATCTCTTTTGAGAAAGGTGTTTCTGTTTTTACATTAAAATTTGTACCTGTGGAAGACTCTGCGGCAACTTCTGCTGCAGCCTGCAGAATGTTTAACTTTCCTCCGGAGATTAAATGAAATACCGTAAGGAGGTACTCTCCATTTTTAGGATTAGGTATATCAAAATTAACATATCCCTTCTGGTGTATGTTAAGTGTCTTAATTAATTGTTCTTTATTTATTTTTTTCATAATAATCAACTGCTTTTAATTGTTTATAAAATTTCCCCATTTATAATAGAGATGCCATCAGAATGCAATTATATTATAATTTTATCATGTTCTAACAAAGCAGAATTATAAATTCTTGAAAGTAGAGGGCAGGAATTTATTTCATATCGTACACTTTTTTCCTTAATCTAAAAGAACGAAGACGGACTATGTTATCGATTATCTCATAAGTAAGCCTATATTTGCCAACTCTAATACTCCATATCCCTTTAAGCTCATATCTAAGTGGTTTTCCATTATAAGGATCGTCCATAAGAAAAGTAATTACTCTCTTAAGCCTCTTTTTAGATTCAGTATCGGCATTTTTGATGTCCTTTTTACATGAAGAGGGTATATCAATCTGGTACATCTAATCATTCAAAGACTATCTATAAAATCTTCTATCTCTTTTTTGGTGCTAAATGATTCGAAGTTGCCTTTTTCAAAATCAGTCCCGCTATGTTTTATGGCGTTTAGAGTTTCTTCATCAGCAAAAACTTCAATAGTATCAAGTAACTCTTCAATGAGATCTTTTGTTTTAGATAAAAGTTCAATCTCTTCCTTTGATATTAAATGTTCCATTGATGAAGTTTCAGACATTCTTTCACCATTAGTAGTTATATTTTCATCTGTTAAAAGATTATTGGTCCCTCTAAATATTTAGCAGATAACACAAATAATAAGGTGTATGAATAAAATATAGGAGGTATACTAACTAAAACATGGTAAAAAATTATTATATTATCTCCCAGAAAGACCCGTGATAATCTCTTCTACGCTTATCCTTAACTGTTCTCTCATAGTTGCGTTCTGGTCAATCATATTCTGATTTATTGCTGTAACAGTTGGTGTTGATAATAGTAAAAATGATAGAAGTAGCACCACTAATCCCACATACATGAATACAACATTAATTAAGGGGCATCCATATTTTCTAGTAAGCCTTTTTTCTTAGACGAATATAAAGAATAGTAATCTCTTTATTTTGAAAGTCTACAAAATAAAATATTCTATAATTACCAATCCTAACACGATAAGTGTGCCCACATCCTTTCAACTTTGATATATCGTATTTATTCGGGTAATATGTAACTTCTAGATTATCTATAAACTCTACAATCTTTATTTGAATATTTTTCTGAATTTTTACTAACTGACTTTCTGCTCTTGGTAAAACTTTGACTCTGAACATCAATATCCAAGACCTTTTTTTACTTCGGCCCAATTTTTTGCTTTTCCAGACTTCATTTCTTTGTAGGATTCAGTTAGTTCTTCAATTTCATCTTGATGCGGCTCTTCTTCTTTTACTAAAGCGTATTTAATCTCATCAAGTTCTTCCTTTATCAGAATTATCTCATTGTATATCTTTTCCAATAACTCTGGCCCTTCAATGATTGTCATATACTTCCTCTGAACTTATAGAACATCTTATACTATTTAATTATTACTATTTTCATAACTTTTAAATAGAAAAGCTTGGTCAAAAAAGTATTGCTTTAACGCTTGATAGAGATGCCGCCTAAATAGAATTAGAAGTTATCTCCCAGAAAGCCCCGTAATAATCTCTTCTACACTTATCCTTAACTGTTCCCTCATAGTTGCGTTCTGGTCAATCATATTTTGATTTATTGCAGTGACAGTTGGTGTTGACAATAGTAAAAATGATAGAAGTAGCACCACTAATCCCACATACATGAATACAACATTAACAGATTTACCAATATGATTTTTTGTTAAGAAATATAGCCCTATTGTAGGTATCCCAAGCATTATTGCCGATAGACCTATTGCAGGAAAAGTGTATATG
>CAZUMN010000115.1:0-2360 GCA_964621955.1 uncultured Thermococci archaeon | reverse complement strand
CTTTTGCCAAGAGAATAGCAAAGATTTTAGAAACTGATGACATTGATGGAATTGTCCAGGCGCTTCCGCCAGGCGGATGTGATGTAAGAGGGAAGTAAGATGGATCCATATTTGTATATTTTTTTAATATCAATTGTTCCCTGGCTTGAGCTTAGAGGCAGCATACCTATCGGGATAATAATGGATCTAGATATCACAAAAGTTTTCTTGGTAAGCTTACTCGGCGGGATATTAGTTATACCTGTTCTCTTTATCGCCTTTGACCACATATTCCCAATTGTAAGGAGAATAAAGATTATTGATCGTCTGTATATGATATGGGAAACGAGAGTTCATAGGAAGTATGAGAAGTATGCCGATTGGGAGATGCTTGGATTAATGATATTCGTAGCTATTCCACTCCCTGGGACAGGAGTTTATTCTGGGACATTCTTAGCTTATCTATTAGGCCTCAACAGAAAATGGTCATTTCTTGCTATTTCTCTAGGTGCAGCTATTGCCGGAATACTAGTAAGTTTAATATCTCTTGGACTTAAATCTAACATGGTTTATCTCGGAGGATTCTTTTGAAGATTGCCGTAATGTCTGATATTCATGGTAACAGCGAAGCATTATCCAAAGTCCTAATCGATATAGAAAGACAATCAGTTGATAAGATAATATGCACGGGGGATTTAGTTGGCTATGGCCCCTACCCAAACGAAGTTGTCAACACATTCATCGACCAAAAGATCCCATCAACTCTTGGAAATCATGATCTTGCAACTTTTGATATGGAATTATTGAATGATCTTACTGGAATTGCACATGAGAGCATCATGCTAACATTGGATATTTTAGGAAAAGATGAAAAAAAATATTTGCAAAAATTACCTAAGGCAATTGATTGTAGAAATTTCCACTTTGTGCACGCATCTCCTCCGGATAATGTGCGTGGTTATATTACTAAGAAAAGCGACAATGAAATAAAATATCTTTTCGGCCAATTTGATTCTAAACTTTGTTTCATAGGTCATACGCACCTCCTTGCAAAGTATCATCTCGAAAATAATGAGTTGAAGCATGAATCAATGGAGCAGGGAAAACTAAAATTGGATCCGGAAAAGAAATATATAATTAATGTTGGAAGTGTTGGGCAACCAAGGGATGGGGTACCCAAGGCGAAGTATGTAATTTTTGATGAGGATGATTACTTGCTAGAGATCAGATTTATCGATTATGATGTTAAAAAGGTCCAGAATAAAATACTAGAACTTGGATTCCCAAGAAAGAACGCAGAATTTCTCGGCCCTATATAATCAAAAGATCTTTTGTAAAAGTTGTAAGTATTTTTGGCTTTCCCTTTTTCACAACTAGCGTATCCTCTATCCTGACTCCTCCAAAGTCAGGGATGTATATACCGGGCTCAACGGTTAGAACCATATCTTCCTCAATTGTATACTCACTTATTGGACTTAGACCAATAGTGTCATGAGTTTCAAGACCTATTCCATGGCCTAAAGAGTGGATAAATCTCCCTTTAAATTCTGTGCCATCGATAAATTTTGACACGGCATTATGTACATCTTTTGCAATTGCTCCTGGCTTCAATTCATCAATCCCTAGAAGCTGTGCCTCAAGCACAGTTTGATAGATTTTTTTCTGCTCGCTACTTGCCTTTCTGTAAAAAAAGGTCCTTGTCATATCGGAGCAGTACCTATTATATCTCCCTGCAAAGTCCAATAGAACAAAATCCCCCTTCTTCAAAGGTGAATTTGAGCTTTCATAATGCGGTAAAGAGGAATTGGCGCCGAAGGCGGCAATTGTGTCATATGAAAGTGCTTCAGCCCCATTTTTCTTGAGTTGAAACTCTATCTCAAATGAGAGCTCCTTCTCTGTAAGCCCATCCCTCAACATATCTGGAACTTCACTGAATGTTTTGGATGTTATCTCAGAAGCTTTTTTGATATTATCAATTTCAGATTTATCCTTTATAGCCCTTGTAAAATTGATCTCCTTTGTTATGTCTATGAGGTTTCCTCTATAGGTCTCCTTTAGCTTTTCAACTTCAAAATAAGTTATCGAGGAAAAAGAGAGGCCGAGATTCTGTCCTTTTATATGCTCTTCAAGAAGCCTAATCCGCTCATCTCTCGAGTTATAAACATAGATTTCAAAATCCCCTTTGGATTTTTCCGCTGCTTCCAGCTCCATTGTCGAGGTAAAAAGTTTTGAGGTGCCGTCAGGGTATAAAATTAGAAATGAACCGTCAAAAAGGCCCCCCGAAGCGTTACTGAAATAAAAGAAGTTAATGTCAGGAAAAGTTGACCTTGAAATAAGCACGCAATCGACATTTTTCTTTTCTTTAGCGATATATTCAAAAA
>CAZUMN010000114.1:0-2365 GCA_964621955.1 uncultured Thermococci archaeon | reverse complement strand
TTCTCACAATCCCGATAGTTGCATCTTCTGGCCTTTTTATCCCTAAAACATCTTCAAGGGCCATAACATCGCCTGCAGGTACAGCCGATGTTGTAGAGGTCCTCTCTCCTGTTGATTTTTCTCCAGATAAATTAAAGGAAATTGTCAAAACAACTGGCGGATGTCTTGCTTGGAGTGGGGTCTTAAATCTGACGCCTGCAGATGAAAAGATAGTTGAAGTTGAAAGAAGGCTTCACATTGACCCAGAGCCAATTATTCTTGCAAGCGTAATAAGCAAAAAATATGCAATGGGTGCAGAATATCTTTTGATCGATATCCCAATGGGGGAGGGCACAAAGATAAACACTTGGGAAAATGCTAGAAAACTTGCAACGAATTTCACAGACCTTGGATCGTCTCTTGGAATGCATGTTGAAGTTGCTGTTACCTATGGGGGTCAACCAATAGGAAACGCTGTTGGCCCTGCTCTTGAGGCAAGGGAAGCTTTGATAGCCTTAGAAGGGAAGCAAAGCGGAAGCCTTACTGAAAAAGCTATTGGTCTCGCAGCAATACTCCTTGAACTCGGTAAGAAGGCGGAAGCTGGGAAAGGAAAAGTCATGGCGAGAGAAATTCTTGAAAGTGGAAAGGCTTTAGAAAAGTTTAGAGAGATTATCTCGGCGCAGGGAGGAGATCCCGATATAAAGCCGGAAGAAATTCCCCTCGGAAAGTACAAAGAAACTATATTGTCCGAGGATTCAGGTTATATAACTAAAGTTGACAACGCAACAATTGTCAAAGTTGCAAAGATCCTAGGCACTCCATTTGACAAGGGTGCAGGGCTCTTGTTGAATTACAAGGTAGGCGACCGCGTTGAAAAGGATGATGTCATAGTAGAGCTTTTTGCAGAGAGCAAGGAAAGGCTTTTATCCGCAAAAAGGTTTTTGGATTACAACAGGATATTCCAGACCGAAGGAATGATCCTAAAAAGATTTCCAGGACTTAAGGTGATTTGATGGAACTTGACTATTATGGTCTTAAGCATAGGAGACTTTTGGAAGATGCACGAAGAAAAAGAGAGGATGGAATTATCCTATTTTTCACGCTATTTTTCTCATCTCTGTTTTTATTCTTAGTTGGATTTGGATACTCAGTTGTTCTTAGTATTGCGGGGGTTATCGTTCTTTTATTGGGCGTCTTACTGTTTGTCTATGAAGATGCTCAGAGCAGGAAATTGCTTGATAAAGCCTCTGAGATGGAACACCCACCTGAAAAACCAGTTGAAAAAGAAGTTGAAAGTGCTATCACTGACCTACTGATTGAAGGATTATCTTATCTGATGAAACATGACTGAAATAGTATCCATTAGAAAAGCCCTTGACTACGAAAAAAGTCTATCAGCGGCCATAGATAAAGTACTAATTGATTTGGGCGGTATCGAGAGGTTTGTAAAAAAAGGCGACAGGGTAGCACTGAAACCTAATTTGCTTGTTTTCTCTTCTCCTTCAAAGGCCATAGTGACTCATCCTCTCTTCACCTTTGAGGTCTTCAAGAGAGTAATTGAAGCCGGGGGCGAGCCTTTTATTATAGACAGCCCTGGAAGCGGGATACCATTTACTAAGAACTCGCTTAAGTCCCTCTATAAATTGACAGGATACTGGGACACCTTCAAAGACTATACAGATTGTCTTAATACAGATACATCTAAACAAACAGTTGAAATTGAAAATGGGCTTATTTTAAAGAGGGTGGACATTCTAAAACCATTGCTTGATGCTGATGTAATTATTAATCTGCCAAAAATGAAGACTCATACCCTCACATTTCTTTCAGGTGCAGTAAAAAATATGTACGGTTCAGTTCCCGGAATGGAAAAGACCAGATACCACTCAAGATTTAGGGATGTGCATGATTTTTCAAAAGCATTGCTTGACGTCTGGAATGTTACAAAGCCAGAGCTTACGTTAATGGACGGGATTGTCTCACTTGAAGGCGATGGCCCTGCTATGAGGGGTATTCCAAGGAGAACTGAGATTGTCTTGGGATCAAAGGACCCTCTCTCAATGGATTTTGCTATATGCAGGCTTATTGGGTTGACTTATAATGACATACCTTACCTGAAGGTCGCAATAGAAAATAATCTTTCTGATGGAAACTATAATCTTATTGGAGAGTTACCGGTACTAAATGATTTTATCCTCCCAAGGACATATCACGGGAAGATATCGCTCGATCCAATTTCTTTGTACAATTATATTGTATTTCCCATATTCACCAGATTTCTGATTGAAAAACCAAAGGTCATAAAGAAAAAATGCATAAGATGTGGGGTATGCGTGAGAAGCTGCCCAGAGAAGGCGATTACAGTAGATAAAGTTTCAGCGAAAAT
>CAZUMN010000113.1:0-2386 GCA_964621955.1 uncultured Thermococci archaeon | reverse complement strand
TAAAAAAGTGCGGGGGATGGGATTCGAACCCACGAATACCTACGTAACAGGACCCTCAATCCTGCGCCTTTGGCCATGCTCGGCAACCCCCGCGCTTCAAATGGTTTCAACGAGATTTTTTAAATCGTCCAATTTTGTGGACAGCATACCCAAAGCTTTCGAAACTAGATCATTAACATTCATATTCTCATAAGATTCAACAAAGAATATAAATGCGTCTTTTTCATAAGATATTTTAATTACGTTTTGCTCACAGGCTTCTTCGCAAGCCCTGCACATCGTACATTCGTAAATATCTTTTACTTTAATTTGATCTTTTTCTTTGTAAAGAATCTCTTTAGGGCACTTAGGAACACATTCTTCACAAAAGTCACATTTATCCAAGTTAAATTCAATTTTAGGAACATATTTGTATGCGGCATTGGCTATTTGCCATTTAGCATGATCCTCTGCAGTTCCAATCCTAGCAACTGCATCAAACTTTAATTCTTGGCCTTCCCCAAGTTTAGTAATTGGTATATCTTCAAGCATTGGATAGATATCTGAATCCCCAGATATCAAATCCCTTGAGTAAACAGTACATGGTCCCGATTTTTCAAGAGATAAAGTAACTGAGCATTTTTCACATCCTTCTTTACACCCACATTCCTCAGGAGTTATGTAAATCTCGGATGCATTGTTTAAAGGAATTAAACCAACCCTGTGTGCGATTATTTCATCAAAAACTGGAGAATTATTCTTATAAAATTTAAGATAGTCAACTGCCATAGAGGGCATTTCTGAAATAAATATACGCCTCAATGCATTAACTAAGGGTACAGAAACTCCTCTGACCAAAAATCTTAATTCTCTATCGTCTTTTTTGAAAATTTCAATTTCCATTATACTCTTCTACCTCTCTTGCCCCCTTTGGCCCTTGTACCGTCATGAGGTATAGGTGTAGCATCCTCGATTTTACCAATTCTTAACCCTGCTCTTGTAAGTGCTCTAATAGTTGCTTGGGCTCCTCTCCCTGGGGTCTTTGCCTTGTTTCCTCCTGGAGCTCTAACCTTAATGTGGACAGCTACTACGCCTTTCTCTATAGCCTCTTCGGCTGCCTTTGCCGCTGCTTTCATTGCGGCATAAGGGGATGATTCATCTTTTCCAGTTTTTACTATCATACCACCTGTAACTCTGCTTATAGTTTCAGCACCTGTTAAATCGGTGATGTGAATAAGAGTATTATTATAGGAAGCATATATATGGGCTACTCCCCACCTTCCTCCTTCTTTTGGCATTAATTACCCTCCTCAATTACTGTTTTTTTCGGAACTTCTGGATGACTTGGATCATTTAATGATGATCTAACAGCATATCCAATTGAATTTTCAATTGCTTTAGGAACTAAATAGCTTGGGATTGATACTTTAGCACCGTTTAGCATGATGTGTTTATGAACTATAAACTGTCTTGCCTGTTTTGGTGTTTTTGCTAGTCCTTTCCTTAATACAAGTGATTGTAGTCTTCTGTCGAGAATATCTTCTAAAGACAATGTCAATACTTCTTCTAATGTTGACTCTTCTTTCAATATTCCATACTTCTGAAGCATTGTTATAAGGTCAGCAGTCTGCCTTTTTGATGCTTCGTCATGGCTAGCCAATAGTGCTCTTGCCTGCCTTCTTACATTTCTTAGAAAACTCAAAGCTTTCCATATCTCTTTTTTATTGGCAAGTCCGTATTTTTTCATTAATACGTTTTCAGAGTCAATTCTATCTTTTTGCCATGGATGTGATGGTTTATCATATTTACGTCTGATTTTTTTTGGATCTCCCACTTAAATCACCTTGTAGCTTTCTTTCTCTGGACGCCTAATGAGGTTCCTTTTCTAAAAGAGGATTTTGTTCTTTGCCCTCTTACAGGAAGTCCAAGTTGGTGCCTTACACCCTTGTAACTCTTCATCTTCTTCATCCTGTTTAGATCTTCCCTCAATGACATTAATAATTTTGGCCCAACGACATGAATATTCTCGCCGGTCTCATAATCCTTTCTCCTATTAACAAGCCATACGGGAATACCATTATTTATAGGATTCTCAATTATCGTCTCAATTATCTTTATTTTTTCGGGTGGTATATTTCCTACTTTTGTCTTGGGAGATATACCTGCCACTTGGGCTACAGCCCTGGCCATAACTGGTCCGACACCTCTTATTTTCAATACTCCAACTTCAAAGATGTCGTTTCCCATTATGTTTGTACCTAGTACACGAACAATACCTTTTACTTCTTCATCCATATAATCACCATAGCGCCGGGGATGGGATTTGAACCCATGTACTCCAGAGGAGAACGGGCTTTCCAGGCCCGCGCCGTACCAAGCTCAGCAACCCCGGCTATGAAGCAAATAT
>CAZUMN010000112.1:0-2394 GCA_964621955.1 uncultured Thermococci archaeon | reverse complement strand
ACAGTGGCATTTTCATTAAAACTTGTTGGTGGGCTATTGGTATTTGCTCTGATGATTAATCCCACCTCTTCAGTATACCAGTTTTCATATGACATGAAGAAAATAATAATCCTCTCGCCTATAGTTGGAGTAATATCATGTCTTTTAGGAATGCTGATGTCATTTTCCTTTGATTTACCGACAGGCTCATCAATTGCTATAGTGTGTTCGGCAATATTTGGAATATCTGTTCTTATCTCTCCAAAAAGAAGAAAAGGATAAAATATTAGCAAAGATATTTATATTTCTAAATTTATAATTATGGCATGACAATAGTATTATCAGTACTTAATGAGGGAGAAGTATTTATTGTAAAAGAAATTGATCCAAAAGTGATAAGTTACCTTGAGAGAAATATTGAAGGGCTCATGATAAAAACGGATAACTTGCAAGGCGTAGGCGGGATGAGGTATATCACGTTTCCAAAAGGCTACAAGATAAAAGTTGAGGAAAAATTAATCAAAATCAGTTTTCCAGAAGGTAAGATAAAAAAAGGACCAATCAATATCCTCTATTAGGATCTAAATAGGTCCTTCTGTTTTTCTCTTAATAATCCTTTTGAAGAACCTTCGCCTTTTAAGTATCTTGCACCTCTAATAACTACAACAGGGATTCCTTCGTCTGCTTGTCCCATGAGAAGAGAGGCTGCTGAAGCCGCTTCGTCTGCAGTTGCAATTATTGAAGATTTTAACTCATACCCATATAGGTCCTTTTCCCCAGCCCTTTTCCACAAAGGTTTCATGCCTGAAACGCCTATTGCAACTCCAATAGCACCGCTTCTAAAGGGCCTCCCTTGAGTATCTGATATAATTACGGCCACATCTTTCCCAGTTATCTTTTTCAATGAAATCCTAATCTTTTCTGCTTCCTGGTCTGGATCTTTTGGCAGAAGCCCGACAAATGATTCATCTCCGCAGACATTTGAAACATCTATACCAGCGCTTGCACATATATTTCCATCTTTAGTTTCAACTACAATAACAGTATCTCCGACTTTCAACACTTCTTTTGATTCATCTAGAATAAGTTGCACAAGCCTTGGGTCTTTTCCAGTTTTTTTGCTGAGCTCTATAGCCTTATCGCAGGGCTTTATTTTCTTGATATCTACAACTCTCCCTTGTGCCTTAGAAACGACAGTTTCACAGATGACAATAATGTCATTATCTTTTAGTTTAATTCTTTCAGAAATAATTTTTGCAAGGTCATCTTTCTCTTTAATAAGTGGTATGTCTAAAACTGGGATTAACCTTATCTCATCTGTCAGCTACTTCACTCTCTTAAACATTAGTCGTTATTTACTCTTCAAATCTAGTAGTTGTTTTTTCTTTTTAAGATATTTGGATATTTTTGATATGCCCGGATAAATTGAATAAATATATATTTTAAGAAAAGTATAAAATAAAATAATTCTATGCTATTGTAGCCAGAACATCCCCTGTCTGTACTATATCTCCTTCTTTCACAAAGATTTTTTGCAGAACACCAGAAGCCGGAGAAACAATCTCATTTTCCATCTTCATAGCAGATATTATGAAAAGGACCGAATCCTTTTTGACAGGTTTTCCTATCTCCCCGACTATCTTTAACACTGCACCAGGTAAAGGAGCTCTTAAAGAAACGCCTCCATTAGTTTGTGGCTGTTGTTTAGTTGTCTGAGTCTTTGGGATTGCTTTGGGTTTTTCGCTTTCTTTTTGTTCAACCTTTGGTTTTGCCACATGATTCTTTCTCTTCTCAAAGAAGGCAAGTGCAATCTCTGGAAAAAGTGCGTAAGATAGTACGTCTTCTTCCTTTTCGATTTTGTCCTTTACCTCGTCCTTGAATTTTTCGTAAGAAGAATTCTTTAAATCAGGTGATTTTTCGTAAGATACCTTTTCGTCGCCAATTATGAGCTTTTGGATATCTTTGTCAATAGGCGCAGCAGGCCTTCCGTATAATCCCTTAACATAGTTCTTAACTTCGTTTGGGATAAGTTTGTATCTCTGGCCAGAAAGGACGTTCAATGTAGCTTGGGCTCCAACTATCTGACTAAGAGGGGTAACTAATGGCGGATATCCTAGCTCTTTCCTTACCTTTGGAACTTCAAGAAGAATTTCGTCAAGTCTATTTTCTGCATTCTGATCCCTGAGCTGGGACACTAGATTTGACATCATGCCCCCAGGTATCTGGAAATGAAGGATCTGAGTGTTCACTGTGATTGATGCTTCACTAAGAAGTCCCTTGTATTTATCCATTAATTTTTTGAAATAATTGGCAATTATGTAGACTCTTTCTATGTCTAGATCAGATTTGTATACTGTGTTTTCAAGCATTGCGCACATTGTTTCTACACCAGGTTGGCTTGTCCCAAATGAAAAA
>CAZUMN010000111.1:0-2434 GCA_964621955.1 uncultured Thermococci archaeon | reverse complement strand
CAGTTATTATAACAAATTGAAAGCCAGATTAAAACATGACATACTGTCAGTCAGTAGCTATTTTTTCTTTTGAAATGATTTAATTGAATGCTGATATGAAGGTTATAATTGAAAGATTTAAAAAGAAATTTTTATCAATAAAAAAATCGGGAAAATTGTCGAAAGTTTACGAAAATATGTATATTTGCGACAATAAAACGACAAAAAAGGTTATATGATTATTAGATTTACAGTTGACAATACTTATTCTTTTGGCGAATCGACTGAATTTTCGTTAATTGCGGGAAAAGGAACGACAAATGATGGACACGTGTTTAGAGGTGTTAAGAGAGATGATATCTCAATTCTTAGGTCATCAATAATATATGGAGCGAATGCTTCAGGTAAATCTAATCTAGTTAAGTCACTGAATCTTTTGAAAAAAATAGTTATAAATGGCATCCCAAGCACTGGAATCCCTTTTTATAAACTATGTACAGAACTAAAAGAAAGGGCTACTCTAGAAGTTGAGTTGAAGTACGATAAAACATATTATGCTTATGGTGTAGTTGTAAATTCTAAAGAAATACTTGAAGAATGGTTGTACGAAATTAATAAAAGGTCAGAAAATAAAATATTTGAAAGAAAAAATTCTTCTGACGGTGTTCGGCTAGACATAGGAAAAGGGTTAATCTCAGATAAAAGCTTATATCAGATGCTCAATTATATGGGCGAAACAACCCCTAAAAACAAAAGTTATCTTTCTGAGTATATGTCTCGTAATGGTAAAAACCTGTATGGTGTTGAAGAAGTTTTTGATTGGTTTTCAAACAGATTAAAAATAATTTTTCCAAATACAAAATTTAAAGGCTTGTCTTTTAATCTTCACATGAAGGATGAATTTGTGAAGCCATTGGAAACAATGTTGAAATTTTTCCAAACTGGAATAAACAAAATTCGTAAGGATAGGATTAAAATTGAACAACTTACTGATATAGATATTAGTATTGTAGAGAAAATTCAAAAAGAACTGAAACCGAGAAAAGCCATTTTTTTAACATCAAGGGATGGAAAAGCGAATTATACATTCCAACTTGATTTGAATGAGAAATTGCAGGTATTCAAGTTGAGGACTGAACATCAGAGGATCGATAATGTGCCTGTTATTTTTGAAATGTCAGAAGAATCTGATGGCTCTCTCAGGATGATTGATTTTATTCCTGCTCTGATAGATATGACTCATAATCCATCTGTTTATGTTGTAGATGAGATTGATAGAAGTTTACATCCTATGTTGACTTATAAATTATATGAATATTATTTCAACAAACTCTGTAACAACAGAGACACTCAACTAATATGCACGACACATGAATCAAATTTACTTGATCTAAATCTCTTTAGATCTGATGAAGTTTGTTTTGTTGAAAAGGATAAAAATGGCTCTTCACATATAACATCATTAATAGACTATAAACCCCGTCCGGATGTAAATCTTAAATCCGGATATCTCCTGGGAAGGTATGGCGCTATCCCATTTTTTGGTAATTTAAACGATTTACATTGGTAGGAAAACTGATCTATGAGAATCAGGAAGAATTTTGAACGTCCGGAAGGAAAGAAATCAGCAAGACTTGTAGTTATTGCTTCCGAAGGAAGAAAAACGGAGCAGATTTATTTCGAAGCTTTTAAAGAGAAAATGGAGGCCTTAAACGTTCATGTTGTAGTTCTTAGAAAGGATGAAGAAGATAAATGTGATCCAGATCCTGTTTCTGTCTATAAACGGTTATGTGAATTCAAGGAACATTATCAGATTAGTGATGATGATGAGTTGTGGATGGTCATAGATCGTGATCGCTGGCATCAACGTAATCTCTCATATCTTGCTCAAAAATGTCACCAGAACTCAAATATGAATTTCTGTGTCAGTAATCCTGCTTTTGAATTGTGGTTAATGCTTCATTTGATTGGAGTTGAAGAACTTTCTGATCAGGAAAAGGCTGAAATAAAAAAAAATAGAAAAATTCGTAAAGGCGGTGATCCTTTCTTGAAAAAAAAGATGCGAGAATTATTGGGTGCCTATAACGAATCAAAATATGATACTGAAAGATTACTAAAAGAAGGAAACATAAGTGTAGCAATAGAACGGGCTGCAGCGTTAGATGTCTCTCCTGCAGATCGTTGGCCTAATACTCTTGGAACAAGAGTCTATTTATTAGCAAAAAGTATTTTAGGGATCAACTGGTAATTATAAAGATACCTTCATGAAATTCTTCATCGACACAGCCAACCTTTCCCAGATCCGGGAGGCGCGGGATCTGGGGATCCTGGACGGGGTAACCACCAACCCGTCCCTGATGGCCCGGGAGAACATTTATTTTACAGTCATTTAAGGCAGCCTGCACATTGATAAGGGGAAGCTCGTCCCGCGGAGGGAGGGACCCGGTTGCGTAAG
>CAZUMN010000110.1:0-2452 GCA_964621955.1 uncultured Thermococci archaeon | reverse complement strand
TAGTTTTGATAGAATCCACTTGTCAGGTATTGTAAGAGATTCAAGATTAATATTTTTGGTATTTGTATCTGTGATATTCATTTCGATGAATCTAGAAACATTCCAGAACTTTGTTAAAAATCTGTTACCATGCTCAATCTCTTTCCATGAGAATGGAAAGTCTTCCCCCTTGGAAGCAAGAAGTGCCCACTGTCTCAATGCATCGGCACAGTACTTACTAAGCGGCTCGTCAGGTTCAATGACGTTTCCAAGGGATTTACTCATCTTTCTCCCATCGGGGCCTGCAACCATACCGTGAATTAATGTTTCACCCCAAGGATTCTTACCGGTGATAAGATTACATCTAAATAAAGTGTAAAACAGCCAAGTTCTAATGATTTCGTAACCCTGTGGCCTTATAGTTGCTGGATATGTTTTATTGAAAAATTTCTCATCCCTATTATACATTGAAATGGCGAGAGGTGTTGCTGATGAATCTACCCAGCAGTCACACACGTCTATTTCACCGATGAAATTGCTTGATCCGCATTTGCATTTTTCTTTTGGCATGTCAAACCTGGGGTCAACTGGGAGCCATTCCTCTTTTGCAGGTATTAAATCTCCGCAGTCCTTGCATTTCCAAAAAGGTATAGGTGTTCCAAATACCCTCTGTCTCGATATGATCCAGTCCCAGTCCATTGAGTCGGTCCAGTCATAGAATCTATCATACATATACTCCGGATACCAGGCTATCTTCTTTCCATTTTCAATAAGATTATTCTTGTAATCCCTTACATTGATAAAATACTGCTCCATTGGTAAGAGCTCGATTGGTGATTTGCATGAACCTCTTTCAACATGAAGCAATACCCTGTGCTTCATTTTCTCTTCTTTTATAAGAAGCCCTAAATCATTTAGTTCAGAAACTATGATTTTTCTTGCTTCTTTAATTGGAAGCCCATCATATTCCTTGCCGACCTTTAGTTTCCCATCCTCTGTTATGGAAGTGATTACATCAAGATCATACTTCTTCTGCCATAGTATATCCTGTTCGTCCCCATAAGTACAGCAATACACTATGCCTGTTCCAAATGACATATCAACTTCTTCATCTGAAAGAATCGGTACCTTTCTGTCGAATAAAGGAAGGATAACGTTCTTACCCTTGAACGCTTCATATCTTGGATCTTTTGGATTGAAGAATACTCCAACACAAGAAGGCATTAGTTCTGGCCTTGTTGTTGCAATTTCAACGTGCTCTTTTCCGCCTTCAACTGGAAGCTTGAGATAGTAAAGTTTTCCATCTTTTTCTTCATAGCCAACTTCAGCTTTTGCTAGAGCAGTCATGCATCTTGGGCACCAAAGGATGGGGTGTTTTTCTCTGAATAAATACCCCTTGTGATAAAAATCAATTAATGTTTTTTGGATAAGCTTAACATACTCAGGTTTCATTGTCAGATACATTCTTGACCAATCGGGGAAGTAACCGATATCGGTCATCTGCCTTCTCATTCTGTCAACACATTGAGCTGTCCACTCTTTACATTTTTCAATAAAGGCTTCTTTATCGTCTTTAGAGATTTTAAACTCATGCTCAACCTTTAACTCTGTTGGAAGACCGTGACAATCAAACCCTTGGGGGCAGTAGACATTGAATCCCCTCATCCTCTTGTATCTCTGGATAAAATCAATCCATGTGAAATCCATTACATGGCCCATATGGAGCGAACCGGAAGTAAATGGGGGTGGAGTATCAAGTACATATACCTCACCTTTTTTATCTGGATTGAATTTGAATATCTCTTTTTCAAGCCAATAATTCTGCCATTTCTTTTCAATCTGTTTACCGTCATAGTCTTTATCCAACATTATTTCACCGTCTCTTGGTAGCTAAGTTGTCCATTCATATAAATCTTTAATCCTTCGTCTGCGATTAAAGTTTTGATTCCAGTGGACTCCTGGATATAGCGCCTTTCTTCTTCCGCGCCCTTAAGATGCATCCTGTAGCCAATATGAGTGATTACTGCCACTTCGGGATTGACCTTCTTTACAATGTTTTTTGCGTCTTCGGTTGTAAGATGAAATGGAATTCTGTCTCCGTTTGGTCTTGTAACGTTGAGGATCATTACCCTAGACCCCATATACTGATTTTCCATATTGTCGAAATACTCAGTATCAGAAGTATAAGAAATAGCGCCTGAATCTGTATAAATTTTAAATCCAATTCCAAATGGGTCTGAATGCTTTGCTCTTGTTGCTTCAATTTTCTGTCCTTTGATCTCGATATTTTCTCCGGGAGCCATAGATAAGACTCCCTTCAAATTTTTTCTATAATAAGGAAAAATAATTGAAGCAAACTCGTCTCTTCCTTCAATGACACTCTTACTGCCAATCACATACCCCTCTTTTTTCAACATACCCCCGGTCATACTCTCAACCATTATCGGAACATCATTGAAATGGTCTGTGTGAC
>CAZUMN010000109.1:0-2459 GCA_964621955.1 uncultured Thermococci archaeon | reverse complement strand
ATTTTTTTCCATATTCTTAAATATATGGAAAAGACATAATACAATTCAGTGATGAAATGGTAAATTATACTATATCATTTAAAAAACCTTTTTCGGATTTTAGTAAGCTACTCATTGGAATAATAACAAATTTTGTACCAATTGTCAATTGGATCTCTTTTGGATATATTCTTGAATGTTCTGAAATAAAAAAAGATGGTCAAACAGGAACAATGGTTGAGTGGGATGATCTAAAGAATATGCTTGTCAAAGGATTTAAAGGATACTTAATAGAATTTATTTATTCAATTCCCATTATTGTGTCTTACTTTTTTGTTTTCTTCAAAGTTATCGCACCAAGTGTTATTAGAGGAATGGAGTCAGTAAAATTCGATTCTCTTCCTGTGCCAACTTCTAACCCCATAAATCCTAAGGATGCAATTGAAATAATGGATTTTATGATAAAACAAATGATGCCACTACTTACCAATTCCTTAATTGAGGCATTGCCATTTCTAATTATTATTTTTGTTTTAATAGCATATATATGGTATTTAATACCTATTGCCGTTCTGAATTATTACAGACATGATAAATTCGAAGAGGCCTTCAATTTCACTTTGATAAAAAAATACGCCATTAATAAGAAATATCTGGGTGCTTGGATGATTTTCTTTGTTCTGAATCTAGGATACCATGCTATATCTTTCCTTCCGATGAGCCTTTTCTTTTATGATCCATTCCTAGCCATGCGTTTATCAAATGGGCTTTCGCTGCTGCCAGCAATAGTGTACTTTATCATAAGCATGATATCTTTCTCCTTCTTTGCAGACGTAATCAAGGAAATAGATGGGGCTTGATATATGCGAAATAAATGTGAAGTATGCGGAGCAGAACTAGAAGAAGAATCAATAAAGTGTCCCAGTTGCATGTCATACACAAAAACTATTTGCCCAAATTGCAAAAAGGAGATAAATTCTGAGTGGAGCACCTGCCTCTACTGCGGCATTAACTTAAAGTCAAAAAAGAATATTGGCCCTAGATTCAAAAATCTTAATTCCCCCATACTGATTATGCCAATTCTTGTCATAATGCTAATAATAATTGGCTTGACAGCATTTACTCCAAATGCAGAAAAATATATTGCAGAAGGAGTATCCTTATACAATGAAGAAAATTATGACGAAGCGCTAGAAAAATTTGATAAAGCCTTAGAATTAAATCCGAATTTAGCAGAGGTATGGTTTTACAAGGGGATTATCCTACAGACCAAAGACATATACAAAGAAGCTTTGGAATGTTATGAGAAATCAATAGAAATAAATCCTAAAAATGCCCTTGTATGGTACAATAAAGGAACATTGATGAATTATTTTGGATTATTTTCAGAAGCCATAGACTGCTACAATAAAGCGATAAATATAGATCCAAACTTATCGCATGCTTGGTACAACAAAGGACTTACTTTGTGCGATATGGGAAAATACCCCGAAGCTATTAACTGCTTTGATAAAGTTACAGAGCTAGATCCCAAAGATCCAAATCCATATTATAGTAAGGCTGCATCTTTATATGAACTTAAACTATATGACGAAGCAATTCACAATTTTGAGAAATATCTTGAATTTGTACCAAATGACTCAGAAGCAGTTAGATACATTAACCTTTCTTACTCTATGATTCATTGCGATAAAGGTATAGAGTTTTACGAAAAAGATGATTATGATAGAGCCATACTGGAACTTGAAAAAGCATTGGAATTAGATCCAGAAAATGAAGACGCTAAAGATTACATAGTTTATTCTTGGAATTCAAAAGGGATAGAGTTCAGTGATAATGGAGATTTTTCAAGAGCCTTGGAATGCTATGAAAATGTTTTAGAAATAAATCCAGAATTTGCACCATCTTGGAACAATAAAGGTGTAGTATACGGAGAACAAAGAAAATACGATGATCAAATTAACTGCTATGAGAAGGCCATTCAAATTAATTCAAATGAGCCACTATATTGGAGAAATATGGGAAACGCACTTAGAAAACAAGGCAAATTCTCTGAAGCGATATACTGTTATGATAAATACCTTGAACTTAATCCAAACTCTGCAGATGTTTGGCATATTAAAGGATACTCTTACTACATAATAAGAAAATATGAAGATGCTTTGTATTGTTATGAAAAATCCATAGAGGCTGATCCAAAATACATTTTGGTATGGTATGACAAAGCTAATTTACACAGAGTTCTTGGACAAGAGGAAGAAACTAAGAAATGTTCTGAAATGATACAAAAACTAAAAGAAGAGAAAAAGGCGGAAGAGAATAATTCTTGAAGTTGTAAGTTTCCAAATCTAGTTTATCAAGTTAAACTGAATGATTTCATTAGTGTTATTTTTAGGGCCAGATCATATTAAACGAATTGGCCTTTTCTTTTAATAGAAGTTGGGAATGTTAAAGGATCCTTTAATAATACCAAGTGAAAA
>CAZUMN010000108.1:0-2507 GCA_964621955.1 uncultured Thermococci archaeon | reverse complement strand
TTTCCTTCAACAAACTTCTTCCCGTTCATTTCAACTATTGCTGCCGTTTTGCATCACCTGATTTTATTCTCTAAAGACTGGACTAATACATTGTCATGAATAGATCTAAAAATAGGGCCAGAAATTGGATCTTATTTTTAAGGACAGCCATGTGTATTTTATTGGCCAGCTAAATCACCAAAAGGAATATAAATAAGTAAGATAATCTTACTTTATGGCTACAACTACCGTAAACTCCAAAGAAGAGTTCACCCGTGTAAGCTCTAAAGGCCAGATTGTCATCCCCAAGGACATCAGAGATAATCTAAACATCCAGGAAGGGGATCTGTTGGCTGCAGTTTCTGAAGAGAACTTTATCATCTTGAAAAAAATTGACCCAAAAATTACTGAAGAGGAGAAAATACTCCTCAAGAGAATCAAAGAGGCCTGGGACAGTATAGATAGGGGCGATTACACAGAGATGGAAGGAAGCGAACTCTTAAAGGAAATGAAGAAATGGTAAGGGTAATCTATTCTAAGGAATTTGAGCAGGATGTAAAAAAGATCCGTGACAACGCTGTAAAAGAGCGAATGATAAAACAAGTTGAGAAGATCTTGAAAAATCCCGAGATTGGAAAGCCCCTTCGATATAATCTAAAAGGTGAAAGATCAGTTTACGTTTCTCCATATAGATTGGTATATGCCTTAGTGGATGACAAGATATTTCTTCTAAGATTTAGGCATAGGGATGATGTTTACGAGTGATGGCGCTTGGCCTTATTTTTAAGGCCAAATTTTTAAGAAGAAGCAAGGCCCATAAATTCTAGGATTACCTTTACCCCAAGTGCATTGCTTGCAGCTATAAGGATAAACTCTTTATTTTTAACAATGTCATTGTAATCTGTAGTAAAAAAATAAGGCATTGTAGGATTATCTTTGACAGCCCACAAGATAGAATTACTCAATATCTTGGCATCATTTTCCAGGATTTCATATGGTTTGCCAGTTTTATCAGATAACTCATCATGAATTGATTTTTTCACAGTATTGAATTTACTATCGTTATGGTAGTTTTTTTCAATGGCAAAGGTAAAAAATTCTTTTGATTGGATCTCAATTGTCCTCTCAATCCTTGATCGCAATCCAACCCTCTTTATTCTATCGATCTTTTTGTGATCAAACTCTTTTTTTACCTCAAGGCAGTAAAAATATTTATTAGAAGTGTGGGGATATTTTTGAAAATGCATGCTGCAGCTTCTAGAAAAGGAATCTGGAAGGCTATATGCTATGAGAATTCCGGTGTCACAAAAGAATTCCATATTTTTCCCCTAAGACAAAAGTGCCTTTTCTATCTCCTTGATTTCTTCAGGTTTAAGGTTAGAGCATAGTTTTTTGGTATATTCCATCATCTCTTCATGGGAGGGCCACAACTGCTCCTTTCTTAAATTTGACTCTAATTCATCAAATTTTTTCCGTAATGCAGAAACTTCTTTATTCTTTGAGTTTGTGAAATTTTTAAGTATAGCTTCTCTGTTAGGGCCAGTTAATGTTTCTTTGTAGGGGGTTAAGAAACTGTATAATCTGTCATGTAGTGATGTTAATTCTTTTATGTATCCTGCAATTTTCTCTTTGTTTTTATTGTATCTAAGGCTAACAAAAAGCCCCTCTAGAATATCTGTAAAATCACAGAATGCCTGGTAGACCTCTTCATCTTTGACGTGATTCAACTGATTATAATAATCAGTGATATCATTTTCTATTTTTGTTAGATAATTATCGTCAATGCCTAACCGTTGGATATCTTTAGATAAATGATTAAGATCCAAAGTAAATTTATAATAGGTGCTGTAAAACTTTCTGTATTCTTTTGGGCTAATTACTCTATATACCCACTCAGAGAATTTTTCAGTTGTCGCTAGGAAGATACTCTTGAATTCATTTATGGTCATATCGATAATTTTTTTCTGTTTATCTGTAGACTTAATGTTTTCAGAAACATAGTCTTCTAGGCTCAGAACATTTTTGTCAGAAAGAATCTCGAAGGCTTTTTGACAGTAGTATCCGTTTCTGTACCACCCATAAGTAAGGCCGGTATATCCCACCTTCTGGGCCACCAAGACAACGAATTTTATTAATCTTGTTTTTTGAAGTATCCCCTGCTCTTTGTGGTCACGGATATTAAATTTCAGAGAATCTAGGGCAAATTTGATAAATTCTTCTTCAGAAAACATACTAAAATCAACAGGATCTGCCACTTTCAAAACTAAGCCCCCTATACTATAAAAACTACCCAATGGTATATATTTCTTAACTAAATACTTTATAAAACTATAGTGCTTGCTTGTATTTTCTATATTCTTAGATTAAGGATCATTAAGGCCTAGAATATTTCCTCTTGATGAAAGATTTTTTTTAAGTTTCTGGCATAGAGATATGTTATCACGTTATTGACAATTGGCCCTAAAATTAAGGCCAATTTATATGTTTAAAATAAAACATATATGCATAATATATTCGCATAATAGTTG
>CAZUMN010000107.1:0-2582 GCA_964621955.1 uncultured Thermococci archaeon | reverse complement strand
ACCACCAGATAAACATTGCTGGATTTAAAATTGTGAATATGAAACCTGTTTTCATCGGGAGCAAATACTCCTTTTTAATTCTTACATTATCATTTTCAATATCCTTCATACTCTCTTCAGAAACCTTTTCAAATTTTTTCCTGTCTTTTATGATCTGAACCCCCAGGTAAAAAAGGCTCACCCCTCCAATTAACCCTATCATGGCTCTCACAATCGGGATATTGATGACATAAGATATGCCAAGGGAAAGGCCTATTATTATCGGGATCTCTACAAAAAGGTGCCCGACACATATCATTGGGCCGGAAAGCGGGCCGTACTTCAAAGTGTCCTTTATTGTGGCCATAAATAGCGGGCCAGGCGCAATTGCCCCCGACAATCCTACGCCAAAACCGATAGAAAGAAGTAACAGCTCCTCCATTACTTTCCAGATAAGAAAATTCGTTAAATGTCTTTTGATTATTAATATTTCGAAAATAATTATGTTTATAAAGATTAAAACTAATTAGTAATTGGGATAAAATGAAATATGAAATATTTTATGGAAAGGGCATGGGGAAGGTAAAAAAAGAATACCCCGATATTTATGAAGCTATAAAGACTCTTAACGAAGTTGTTTACACCGGAAAAGCCTTAGATTATAAAACACAGAAGCTTATTGCAATTGGAATCGCTGCCGGCCACTGTGATGAAACAGCCACAGAAAAACAGATGCGCTCAGCTATTAAGGAGCTAAAGGTTACGCCAGATGAAATAGTCGATGTTTTGAGAGTAGTTTTATTGACATCAGGCCAGCCAGCCTTCACAAAGGGTATGAGAATCCTTGATGAGTTGACAAAAAAATAGGCATGCAAGTAATTCAAAATCTAAAATAAGAAAGATCCAAAGGGTTAAATTGCCTATCTTGGGATAGTACACGCTTAGGTTCCTTAGTTACATGTCGCGATTAGTATAAAAATCTCAATATCAATCTATTTTTTAAATTTTAATTTGTTTTATTGATTATCATAAATAATAATTGAAAATATAAATATATTTTAATAATTTTATAATATATAGTATATATTTGTAGAAAGGCTTATAAATTAGGTCTGGGGTAGCTAATAACATGAAGGTGGTTTCAATGAAAAAGATTGGAATTGCTCTGTTATCGATTGCAGTTTTATCTTTGATAGTTGCTGTGCCTGTATTCAGCGACAACTACACCTATAATTATGAGAAAGGTGCAGATGATTGGGAATCAACAGGTATGTGGCATATTGTAAATGAAACGTCTCAATACAGAAACGCCAATAGCGGAGTTTCAAGTTTCTGGTATGGAAGTGACCTTACAGGAACCTATGATTCTGGGACTGCTAACAGCGGGAGACTTGTATCCCCCCAAATAAATCTCAAAGATTCAACTAAAGCAACTTTAACATTTTGGTACTGGTATCAGACTGAAAATATGAGCAAACTTTACGACCAGAGATTTGTCCAGATAAGGGAAGTTGGGAATGGAAACTGGATAGATCTAGACCAGTTAAACAACGACCCAATGGAACAGTGGCTTCAGA
This sequence comes from uncultured Thermococci archaeon, assembly GCA_964621955.1. Lineage (GTDB taxonomy): Archaea > Methanobacteriota_B > Thermococci > Methanofastidiosales > Methanofastidiosaceae > Methanofastidiosum. Next base: position 1,026 of record CAZUMN010000107.1, on the reverse strand, counting down.
AAACTTATGACATCTCAGCTTACAAAGGGAAAGTTATCGAGGTAAGCTTTTATTTTGACATGAGCGATGAACTGGCAAACGACTACCGTGGCTGGTACATAGATGATGTCGAAGTTCAAGTCGAAAAAAACTAGTTTTAATAAACTATTCTTAATTTAATTTCTTATTTATTCATTAAATCCCTTAGATTTAAATAGATTCTTTTCTTAATTAATAAGGTGATTAGATGGATTTTGTAAAACTGGGGGAGGATATCGATAAAGATAACTATCTGATTGCGGATTTTTATATTGAAACAGATGATATCCTGAAAAATGCGGGAGAGCTTGCAAAGGAATCTTCCAATGGTACTTGGACCCCGCTAAAAACTGCTAAAGGGTATACTTCTAGCCTATCGGCTTTTGTTTTTTATGCAAAAGAACTATTTGAAATTGAAGGGAATAAAGCTGCGCATATCAAAGTTGCATACCCGATAGAGCTGTTTGAAGATAATTCAGTTCCGCAAATCCTCTCCGATATTTCAGGGAACATCCTCGGTATGAAGATAATACCTAAAGCAAGACTATTTGATATCGAGATCCCATACAGATACATCAAGACTTTCAAAGGGCCTGAGTTTGGAATTGAAGGCGTCAGAAAATACATGAAGACCTATAAGACGGGGAGGCCTCATGTCGGAACTATTGTTAAGCCAAAAGTTGGACTAAATCCAGAGGATACTGCCACTGTCTCATACGAATCATGGTATGGGGGATGCGATTTTGTAAAGGACGATGAGAATCTAACAAATCAGAGGTTCTGCCCTTTTGAAGATAGGGTCATAAAAGTCCTAGATGCCCTTGACAGGGCCGAGAGTGAAACTGGGGAAAAGAAGCTCTATGCCCCAAACATAACTGGAGTAAATATGACGGAGAGGGCACAGTTTGTAAAAGACCATGGCGGGGCTTGCATAATGGTTGACATCCTAGTTGCCGGATTCTCCAAAGTCCAGGAAATAAGAGACCACGGATTTAAGATGATAATACA
>CAZUMN010000106.1:0-2603 GCA_964621955.1 uncultured Thermococci archaeon | reverse complement strand
GTATCTGAATTATCTTTCCATCTTCCAATTATCAAATCAATTTTGCCATTTAGATATTCTTGATAAATTGAGTCATAATGCTCTAAAAAGGATTTCAAGAATAGTTTAATGGAAACCTCTTCTTTCATTTCTATTTTTAGTGAAGTTCCGTTTTCTGGGAGAATCTCTTTTTCTGTATTTAGATTTATCCCAACCCCAACAACGATATAATTTATCTTTTCCATATCGGCTGAAAGCTCTGTTAGTATGCCTGATATCTTTTTGCCTGAAATTAAAACATCATTAGGCCATTTTATCTTTGCATTAAGATTTTTATTCATAGAATTTAATGTTTCAACAAGGGCCAATGAAGATACTAAAGTCAATTGAGATGCTTTTTCAGGTGAAACATTTGGCTTAAGAATAAATGATACATAAATTCCCCCCTTAGGCGAATACCATCCTCTTCCCCTTCTGCCACGGCCCGATGTCTGCATCTCTGATATTACAACTGTTCCTTCGTTTTCTTCCAACGCTATCTGCTTTGCCTTGTTATTGGTCGAATCTACTTCTTCAAAGAATAGGATTTTTTTCCCAATAATCTTTGTATCAAGCAATCTTTCTAGTTCAAATTTTATTTGTTTTTCAGGGGATTTGATAAGCTTATATCCTTCGTTGGTCTTTGACTCTATTTCATAGCCAAGTTCTCTAAGCTTTTTGATATGCTTCCATATAGCTGCCCTTGAAATCCCAATCTCTTTAGATATTTCTTCTCCAGAAACATAACTGCCTTTTTTCTCAAGGATTTCAAGTATCTTTGACTTCATTCTTTCACCTGAGAAAAATTAAAGTAAATTTCTGCGCCGGTATTTAATTTTATGCTTAATCTGTGATCTCCCTGAATGCTATATTCAATTTCTTTTTGGATAAGTCTTTTTTCATTTGTTTTTACAAATTCATTTCCTTCCAAGATTTTATCTCCATCAATATAAACAATGTAAGAATAATTTTTGTCTACACCTTCAAGATTTTCTATAGTGAAATCAAAATAGATGAGTCCATTTGTTTTTTTAGTATAGTTATACAAAAGTATTGATTTATTATTAATCAAGTTAACGGTGTATCCTTTTCCCTTAATAAAAAAAGTATCTCCCGGATAATATGAATTCAGGTCATCAAGAGTAATTGCACCGTTATTTATAATTAATTTGGCACCTTCAAGATTTGAAGCATTGTTACCATTTTCTAGTATTGTAGTATTGAAGTAAAGCCTTGTGAAACGCTCTTCAGAAATTTTGACCTCGCTAAAAGACAAAAGAACAAATGCAGAAACAAAGATGAAGGAGAAGGCTAATGCATAGAGTACATACCTATCATTCACTTATCTCAAACCCGTCTTCCTTTGATTTAATACGATTTTCATCCACCAGGTCTTTTATGGCAAGCTCAACATCAAGCTCATCAATACTCAAGACATTTGAGATCTCTGACTTTGATATTTTAGGATCGGTCTTTAATAGCTCATAGACACTTTCCTTTATCTCTTCTTCATCAACGTCTTCGTAAAATGACATGTCGCCTTTCTCTTTTCCAGTTTCGTTAGTTAGTGCTTCTTCAGAGACCTCTTCCATAAGCTCTTCTATCTCTGTCTCTTGAAGTGCTTCTTCAACTTCTGAGATATTTACTTCTTCAGTCACTGCTTCGTACGTCTCTTCTTTTTGGTAAGGGACAGGTTCTGGGGGTGAATAAGTATCTATCTTGCCAGTATATTCAAATGACAATCCCCTTTCCATAAGCTCTTTTATTCTTTTGGAAAGTTCGAGTTCCCTATAAAGCCAGTAGTTTGGTGTGACTGGTATTATAATATCTGGCACAAGATAAATTTCATCTTGAAATTCCCCCACTCTTCCGATTATGTCAACAATCTCGCCTCTCTTGAATTTATCAAGAAGCTCGATTTTGTCCGACCATGCTTTTAATCTTGTGGTGGCAGTTCCATCGTCAATTGTGAAAGAACCGTAGGTATTCTCATTGTTTCTATAGGAATCTATTATTGTGCCTATTATTCTTGCTTCTTTGGATTCCCCAAAAGGAGTGGAAAGTAAAACTCCTCCCATCTCGTCTTTTTTTAACTTACCATTGACAAGGTCAATAATCCTCATCTTATAGGCTATCATTCAATGCTTTTTAACTTGAAAGATATATAAGAGTTTTCTTTAAATTTAGTTAGAAAAGAAATAATAATTAAAAAATAAATAATCTATTTAGTTTATGAGTCTGAGTATGTGTGGACTATAGTTCCTGTAGATACTGGGTCAGTATTAATTGTGTACGCAATTGTAAATACTCTTGGTTCTCCCCTTGTTGGATCGAAAGCGCTAGTATTATACTCCACAGTTTTAGAATCGCCTGGGTTAATTGCCCAATTTTGAACAGTTACTTCATTAGCGTTACCCGCAACTGTTATTACTATCCCATTAACCATAGCTCTTCCATTGTTCTTAAGAGTAATATAGTATTTAGTTTGATCGTTAGCTAGATTTGCTACTTGTAATTCTGCTCCAAGCGCACCACTTGCAGCTTCCTGAACTGACCCCTGTGACTGCGTCTGGAAAGATCTAAAC
>CAZUMN010000105.1:0-2666 GCA_964621955.1 uncultured Thermococci archaeon | reverse complement strand
ACATAGAGGATTTCCACAGAAGAGAGCTTCCCCAATCTTTTTTATTTGAAAAGAAAGGCATTACAGCAGGGCAGATGATATTGCCCATAGAAAGTGCAGGAATATACGTACCAGGTGGGCGGGCCACTTATCCATCTACCGTACTTATGGCAGCAATCCCCCCTAAAATATGTGGCGTTCCAAGAATTGTTGTGGTAACGCCCCCAGGAAAGGATGGTAGATGTAACGATGCTGTACTGGTTGCATCAGATATTGCAGGTGTAGATGAGATTTACAAAGTTGGAGGCGCCCAGGCAATAGCGGCGTTGTCATATGGAACAGAATCAATTAAACAAGTTTCAAAGATTGTGGGTCCAGGCAATAGATTTGTCGCAATGGCAAAAAAACTAGTAGAAACACCAACTGAATTTCCTGCAGGGCCAAGCGAAGTAATGATAATAGCTGAAGAAAAATCTAATCCAAGATTTATTGCCTTGGACATGCTTGCCCAATCTGAACACGATCCTCTTGCTTCAGCATACCTATTGACTACATCAAGGTCCATTGCTGAAAAAGTTGTGAGAGAAATAGAAAATGAACTTAAAATACTTCCAAGAAAGGAAATACTTGAAGAATCACTCAAAAGAGGCGGGATATTCATTATATCCTCTATTGATGAGGCTATAGAACTTTCAAATAGCTTTGCCCCCGAACATTTAGAGATTATGATCAATGAACCATTCTCAGTTCTTGCAAGGATAAAAAATGCCGGATCAGTATTCTTAGGAGACTACTCGCCTGAAGCTATGGGCGATTATGTTTCAGGAACAAATCACGTCCTTCCGACATCAGGATTTGCAAGATTTTATTCTAGCCTTTCAGTTGATGACTTCCTAAAAAAATATACATTTCAGTATGTTACAAAGGATGGGCTAAAGGCTTATAGGGGTACTGTTTCAACACTTGCTAAATCAGAAGGACTATTCGCACACGAAAAAGCTGTTAATGTGAGGTTTGAAGATGAAAAGTAAGTTTGATAGGGACCTCTTAGATAATCTTGATCCATACTCTTCAGAAGTTTCAGTATCGGATCAGAACATAAATAGGTTACATGCAAATGAACTCCCCTGGAAAAATGAAGCGGTAATTTGGGCCTTACATGACAAGCTCTTATCAATGCCTTTTAACAGATATCCAGAAGTTACAAATTCGGACATAAGGAAAAGAATTGCAGATTATATTGGATTTGAAAAAGAAAATGTCTTAATTGGAAATGGTAGTGATGAGATTATTGATACAATAGGGAAAGCATTTATCTCTCCGCTTGATAAAGTTTTGATACCATTCCCTACTTTTTCACTTTATTCGTCTATAGCAAGGATATATTCGGGACTTCCAATAATGATCCCTCTTAATAATGATTATACTCTCCCAGTTGAAAAAATAATCTCAGAAGCCAAAAGTTCTAAAATTGCAATTATTTGTAGCCCGAATAATCCAACTGGCGTCTTATACCCTGACGAAGAGATCAAATCTGTATTGGACACAGGGATACTCGTTATCCTCGATGAAGCATACGCTGAATTTTCTGGCCATTCAGGATTGCACTTGTTAAATAATTATGATAATCTAATTGTGATGAAAACATTTTCAAAAGCATTTGGGCTTGCAGGATTTAGAACAGGATACTGTGTGGCATCAGAAACGTTGATTGAGTCGATGAGCAAAGTCATGCTTCCATATAATCTAAACCTAATATCCATGAAAGTTGTGGAGTTGGCGATCCAACATGAAGATTTCATGAAAGACGCTGTCAAAAAAATAAAGGAAAACAGGAAATACCTTTATGGTGCGATGCAAGAGATAAAGGAAATAAAACCAATTCAGTCAAGTGCCAATTTCATACTATTTGAAACAGAAAATCCAAGAGATTTATATGAAGGGCTTTTGAAAAAGGGGATTTTAATAAGGTACTTTGAAGGCAAAAACTACCTTAGGGCGTCTGTGGGAACTTACAAGGAATGTGTTAAATTAATTTCTAGTTTAAGGGAGATATTAAATGTCTGTTAAGATTGGCATCATAGATTACGGAATGGGGAATTTAAAGAGTGTGTATAAAGCATTTAGATTTCTAAAAGTAGAACCTGTTTTTATCGATAAAGAAGAGGATTTTGATTGTGACGGTTTAATTCTCCCTGGTGTGGGAGCTTTTGAAGATGGGATGAAGAATCTCGCGCCTTTCATAAAAGTATTAAAAAAAGAAGTGGAAACAAAACCCCTTTTGGGAATATGTCTGGGAATGCAAATGCTTTTTTCAGATAGTGAAGAAAACGGATTTTTCAAGGGATTAGATCTCATACCGGGTTCAGTAAAGAAGCTTCCCGAAGGACAAAAAGTTCCACACATGGGTTGGAACAGCATAGAATTCTTAGATGATGACCCTCTCTTGATAGAAATAAAAAATGAATCTTATTTCTATTTTGTACACTCTTATGCGCCTTTCTGTGGCCCTGATTACACTTTAGGGGAAACAGAGTATGGGATTAAGTTCCCATCAATAGTTGCAAAGGATTTTATCTATGGCACACAGTTTCACCCGGAGAAGAGTGGCGACCCCGGACTAAAACTTCTTAAAAATTACATAAATATAGTGGAGAGCACAATATGAAAGTTTTGCCCGCAGTTGA
>CAZUMN010000104.1:0-2746 GCA_964621955.1 uncultured Thermococci archaeon | reverse complement strand
GTATGGCCAGTAAGGGATTGCGGGCGATTTCCTATCAAGTTACACGAAAAGTTGAAGCGGACTACAACCCTCCACATACCACTGAGACCCTTATTGGCTATACCGCGTGTTGTGCCGTCGTACATTATTTTAATCGTTTTATTACGGTTGTTTTAAAATCAAAATCTCCAATCTCATACTTTTCAATTTTATATTGTTGTTTGTCTAAGTATAATTCTATAAAAGGAAGGTCTGGTGCATAATGAAATCTGCCTCCAATTTTTAAGGATTTAAGTATGTCCATATACTTTTTAGCATATTCAATATAGTTGCCATCCTCTCGTAAATTATGGTGTTTAAAGTGATTTGAAAATCCAAGATTGCTCATTACTGTTCCCCATTTTTCAATTCCATAATTGTATTCCAGCCAATCAGAATTTATCAAATTATCTTCTGAAAATGAAAATCTATCAATCCCCTTTGCAATAATACCAAGTTTGCAAAAATAATTTACCAAGTTTCCTTGTTTGCCACATCCAATATCTAAAACAGGTTCCATAATAGTCTTTGTATCAATTTTAAGAACATCAATTTGAAAATCTGCTCTATATTCGGAACATGCAACTGGTTTAATATCTGTCTCAGCGTTAGAATATATTTTCTCTGCAAATGGATTGTTTTTTTGCAACCATTGCTTCAAGTTTTGATAATGATTTTTCTCAATCGTTTCTAATGAACTTACTTTTGTCTTTATGTTTGAAAATAAATCACTATAAATATTTCGTAAGTCATTTTTAGCTTGACTATTGAATGTATAATATTGGTTAATTCTGCAAAATTCCTCAATCGCTTTATCTGTTGAGTAATCTATAAGAAAATCTTCATAATCTTTGTTTAATTCATTTATATTCGAAATTGCTTTTATTGTTTCATCAACAAATCTTAACGCCATTTCGTTATCAAGAAATATGTTTTTACCTTGATTGAATTCTATCTGTTTATCAATATTCTTTACATATTTATCCATTTGTCTGGGGTTCTTTTGTATGCGGCACAACGATCTCGCGGTAAATTCCCGTTTTAATGGGATTTAACGCGTGTTATCCTGCGTTAATTCCTCGTATTTATCAAATTTACAATAACCTTTATCATTACATCCATCTCTTCCTGTTTGCTGACAGCTATCATCAATGTCAAAGCGACTAGGGTATTGTCCGCTATTCTTTTATTACCATAACTGTCATATAAAATACCGTTTTTTGAAAGAAAGTAAAGAAACATAAATGCGGCTATTCTTTTATTACCGTCAGTGAATGAATGGTTTTTAGTAATAAAATATAGAAGATGAGCGGCCTTTTCTTCTATGCTAGGATATAGATCTTTACTGTCGAATGTCTGAAAGATAGTAGAAATAGAGCTTTTAAACGATTCATCTTTTTCTCTGCCAAATAGTTCACTATTGCCATATGCTTTTCGCACAAGATTTATTTGATCTATTGCCTCGGTGTGTGTTATTCTGTAAATTTCTTTTCCCGAAGTATTTGTTATAGATAGAGAATGATAGTCATATTTGTCCAATATATCCATCGCATAAGAGTAGTCAGATATTATGCTCAACAAACCTTTACTCTCATCGGATGTCAGTTCCTTACTCTGTATGGCAGAACTTAATATCTTGATAGTTTTTTGAAGTTCTGATAACTGCTCGTTTTGTCTCTTTAATGCTCTTTCATTAATAGAGTAACCTTGAATAAGATACTCCTTTAAGATCTTGTTTGCCCATATTCTGAATTGAGTACCCCTTATGGAGTTTACTCTGTAACCTACTGAAATTATTGCATCAAGATTATAGTGTTTAATTTTTCTTCTTACATTTCGAGTGCCCTCTTTTTGAACTACCGAGTAATCCTCGGTAGTTGAAAATTCTTCAAGTTCACCGGTGCTATATATATTTTTTAAATGTAGGCCTATGGTATCAGAGTCTTTATCAAACAACTCTGCTATCTGTTTTTGAGAAAGCCAAATAGTATCTTGATCAAGTTTTACCTCAATCTCTGTCGCTCCATTATCTAATCTATAAATTTGAATAGCAGACTCTTTCATATAAATACATTTCTTTTCTGTAGATCAATTAATGCATGATAACGGTTTGGGGCTTGGCGAAGTGGGGGAATTAGAAGCACAAATGTTGAATAAAGCACAAATGTTTATAGAAGTACTAATGTTCAAGTTTAGCACTTCTGCCCCCATTTTGCCAAACCCTTGTTAGCTGCTGTAATTTCTGTCAGCGGTATTATTTTTTTAGTTTGTAATAGTTGCAAAATTTTGAAATAGTGCAGTCGTTACATTTGGGATTTCTTGCGACACAAATATTCATTCCGTGTTGGATTAACCATTCATGAGCATGTTTCTTATACTTTTTCGGTGTCAGCTTGTTTATCTCGTCTGCTGTCTGCTCATTTGTCGTAGTGCTAACAATACCTAAACGATTTAAAACTCTGTGAACATGAGTGTCAACAGCAATGGTGTCACCACCAAAGTTGAAATTCATCATTATGTCTGCACATTTGCGTCCCACACCTTGAAGAGCTAAAAGTTCGCTTTCAGTTCTTGGAACTTCTCCATTGTGTCTGTCTATTAGCTGCTGGCTCATTTCTTTTAAATGCTTTGCTTTTCTATTGTAGTGAGCAACTGGTTTAATAAGCTCAATGAGTTTCTTGTCTTTGAGTGATAAATTTTGAAACGCATCATCTGCTTTTTTCAGTTC
>CAZUMN010000103.1:0-2859 GCA_964621955.1 uncultured Thermococci archaeon | reverse complement strand
TTATGAAATTATACTCAAGTAAAAGGGCCTCTGTTTCGTTATCTGTAGCAACATAATCTATATCCTCTACCCTGCTCATGAGAAAAGATACTCTATCCGGGATATTTTTCTGGAAATATGAAGCAAGTCTTTTCTTTAGGGATTTTGCCTTCCCCACGTAAAGAACATTCCCTTTGGAGTCCTTCATAACGTAGACGCCGGGCTCTTCTGGAAAATTTTTTGTTATATACAGATCATTGCTCATGACAATATTGGATTTATATTCTTGAATTTAAGCGTTTTTAAGGTAATGCACAAAGATATTCTAATTTTATGTAGAAAGCTCTATTACAGATTCTAATAGGATATTTGCAGCTATTTCAATATCTTTCAAATCCGTATGTTCTTCTGGGCAGTGACTTCTACCGTCTTTACTTGGGACAAAGATCATACCCACATTAGCAATTCCTGCAATAACTGACGAATCATGGACAGCTCCGCTTACCATTTTTAATGTTTCAATGCCTTGATTTTTAGCAGCATTCTCGATTACTTTAACTACCCTTTTCGACAAAAGAACAGGTTTAGTATAGGAGATCTGATTAATGGCATAGGTGAGGCCTCTATTCTTGCATATTGGGGAAATTGATTCGAGTATTCTCTCTGTTATTTCATTTAGGGCGACATCATCTTTGTCTCGGATATCTAGTGTCAATTTGACTTTTCCCGGTATTATGTTAGTTTTTCCTGGATTAATTTCCAAAAGCCCTACAGTTGTAACTGAAGTTCCATTCTGGGAAGCAAGTCTTTCTGCATTCAAAATAATCTCCGCTGCTCCGCACAATGCATCATTTCTTAGATTCATTGGAGTTGCGCCGGCATGATTTGAAACGCCTTCAATTATAACCTCTAACTGTTTTATGCCAGCAATTGTCTCAACGATGCCAATTGAAAGACCCTTACTCTCAAGAACTAGACTCTGCTCTATGTGAGGCTCAATCATTGCCTTAATTTTCTTTCCATCTAAGATAGTCTCATCTTTTGGGATGAGGTCTGATTTACTCATTGCTTCAAAGTAGCTTATCCCATCTTTATCTAAAATCTTGGACAATTCTTCATCTTTTACCTTGCCTGCCCATATTCTACTTCCTAATAAGACGGAAGAAAACCTTGAGCCGTCCTCCTCTACAAATATGACAAAATCAATGGGACTTTTGTGAGGGATGTTATTCTCAGAAATAGTTCTCAATACCTCTAAAGAGGTTACTGTTCCTACAACACCATCAAACATGCCGCCTTGAAAGACACTATCGATATGTGAGCCAATCATGATAGAAGGTGAATCTTTTTCAGTTCCTTCTAATCTTGCCCTTATGTTTCCTCCCCGCATTATTTGTATCTCTGCACCTATCTTTTCAAGTTCTTTGAAGATGTAATTCATTGCACCCATATACTCGTCTGTAAATGTCAATCTGCTTAGGCCTTTACCGGGAGTTGAATTATATTTGTTTATCTGCTTTATGTCTTTTTGAATTCTTTTTGGATTGACTTTCATTGGGATCCCTGAAATTCTCTAATCTGTAGTCAGTGTTTCTTTAACGAAAAACGATAAAATGAAAACTGCCACAACAAAGGCGAATACAAATTTGAATGCCATACTGTAAGCTGCCACAGGGTACACTCCATCAAATCCGCCTACAAGATCAAGGATGAATCCAAGAAATGTCTGGAAGAACGCTGCACCGACAAATGGAAAAACATTGACTATGCTCTGGACTGTTCCAGTTATTTCAAGGGGGAACTGTTCTTTTATGATGGCAAACACCACAACATTTCCGCATCCGAAGAATCCCATCCAGAAAGAAAGTAAGTAAAGAAGGCTTACACTAACTCTTGCTGTGAAGAATGAAATTAGTATCCAGGGTAGTATAAAAGAAGCTAGCCAAATGATTATGACTTTCTTCCTGCTTTTCATAATCTTATCTGAAAAATACCCTACAAATGGGGATCCTATGAGCATTCCAATGCTGACAAACATTAGGATAAAACCTGATGTAGATTTTGACAGATTAAATACATCTCTGAAATAAGGATAAGCCCACAAACCTTGGTAGGCAAGAAGAGCTCCGTATACTACAAATAGCCAAATAGACAGTATCCAGACATCTTTATTCTTAAAAATCAATTTAAGGTGATCTTTAGATATGTACTGTCTCTTTGGGATTGAAGTCGATGTTTTTGTTTCCTTCTTCTTGTTCAAATAGTGTTCTGGGGAATCCCTTATGAATACCCAGGCTATTAATGCAAGAAATATTGAGATAATCCCTATAACATAAAATGCATATCTCCACCCAAAATCATTTGCAATTAAGGCTAGGGGGTAAGAAGCAGAAATAGCACCTACATTCCCAACTGCAAGTAAGACCCCAACCATTGTTGCATACTCTCTCTTAGAATACCATACAGAGAATAGCTTTAGTGCAGGTATCCATACCCCTGAAACTCCGAGTCCGATTATTAGCCTTGCGCCAAGAGCCATATTAAAGCTCAACGCAATTCCAAATAGGAAAGATCCTATAGCAGAAAAGATAGTTAAGAAGGCTATTGTTTTTCTTGGGCCAAGTGTATCCGATAATATACCTACAGGTATTTGAAATAATGAATATGAATAAAAATACATCGAGGATAAAAGCCCCAGGGATAGTGCTGACACTCCAAATTCTTCAAGCAAATCCTTTGATATAACTGCAGAAGAAACTCTGTGGAAGTAAACAAAAAAATAGACTAATGCCAGAGCCAATAAAAGAATCCATCTGTATTTTTTTTCTGTCAATCCAAAAATAATATCTTTAACCATAAAAATCACAACTTAAACTATTG
>CAZUMN010000102.1:1882-2997 GCA_964621955.1 uncultured Thermococci archaeon | reverse complement strand
GCTAGAAAACCAGTAACAGCAAGATAACAGAATATTACAATAATTGATATAGCTGTATTTTCCATAATATCACTCTTTATTCTCCTTCAATTTGACTACAGACCACCCTACACAAAGCAGAGTGGACAAAATGGTCAACAGATATGCCGACCATACCCATGGATCAGTAATTCCGAACATTTTAAACCACGAGTCAAATAAGAGTTTAATATTTATAAATATTTCGCTTGTAATACGAATTTTTAAATAAAATTATACTATAACTATTATAATAAAAATTTATTAATTGGATTAATTAATTATATAGTAAAATAAATATTATTCCAAATATCGACATACAATATCTTTAAATATTGTATAATCCTCTATTTTTATATTAACACATTAAAATAAGATGGGATTTTGATGGAACTTTGGAATTTTATTCTTAACAGCCAGAAGCGAATGGATATACTGGATGAATTGTCCCTTACTAATCCTCAAAAAAGTCTTGATATTGCAAAGAAACTAGAAATTAGATGGCAGGATGTTTCTACCCAGTTAAACCTCTTCGTTGAAAAAAAGCTTGCTGTCAAGGATGGAACCCAGTTTTATCTGTCCAAACAAGGGCAAATTTACAAATCACAGATCAAAAATCTCCAAGACCTAGAAAACAATGTGGAGAAATATTCCGATTTTATTGAAAAACACAATATAGAAAAGATCCCAAACTGTTTTGTTAGAGATTTTTTGAGTTGGGAGAAAAATAAATTGAGCCATCTTACATCCCTTGATGTCTTCCCATTCATCTCAAAAAATGTAAAGGGTTCTAAAACTGAGCATCTGGGCATATTCTCCAGGATTTCAAAGGACATCCAAGATATATTTTCAAGCATGGGTGATGGCGTAAACCTCAGGATAATATATCCAATAGAAGAAATAGACAAACTGAATAAAAATGACTATCTCTTGGATAATCAAAAATATGAAGTGAGATTTGTAGAGAGAAAGGATATGTACTGCGTTATGCAGGTGTGCGATAGGAATTTTTCTTGGATAGGATTTGAAGATCATAAAAATGAATTCGATTATCTTAACATCATTGAGGGAAATGATATTAGATTTTTAGACTGGTC
>CAZUMN010000102.1:0-1782 GCA_964621955.1 uncultured Thermococci archaeon | reverse complement strand
ACTATTTTTGAAGATTCAGTGCCCCCGACTTCTTTATATTATCTTGATGTTGTATCAGAAACAAGATTAATGTTCCCCAAACTAGAAATCGTCACGGGTATTTGGTCGGATAGAATAAATCTAGTAGGGCCTCTATTATTGGCAGGTTCAAATGGAATAACAAAGTTTTCATGGCAAAAGTTTTACGGATCAAAGCTTGGAAAATCTCTCACTTCAGAGATACAAGAATTTGAAAAGATTTCAAAAAGAAGATTCAAAGGGAGCATGACAGATATATCGCTGCTACAGAATAAATTGAAATTCCCCAAAGATCCCATATATAAAAATGAAGCTGTTGAGAAAGAGATAATTGAAAGATCAGATCAAATAAAAGAAAGGATAGAATCTTATATTTCTGAGATTAGTCTACTTAAATGAGTCAAAAAATTCCTTCAAATCAGCCTTTACAGTTCCTGGCAAATAGTGCCACCTAATACCTTGAATAGCACCCTCTAATCCTTGGAGCATGCTAAAACATGCATTATCATCGATGGCCTTTATTCTGATAAATGCTTCTTTGCTTCCCAAAGAAATCAGTTTTTCCGGCGTATCGATGCCAACAGCCATAAGTTTCTTACTCACTTCTTTGCCTATGTTTGGCATTTCAGTTAATTCCATAATTATCCACTTCTTTCAGACTTTCTCTTTTCCTCGAAATATTTTCTTTCCTCTATCAAATCCATGATCAGCTTATCAAAATTCCATTCAATGTTGTGCTCTGTTAGGACACAAAACAAAGGCTTTGCTATGTTTATATCTGAAAAATTATATAGGAGATACCTTATTTCCTCATCCAAAAAATCTAGGAACATCAAAACCTTATCCTGTTTATCTTCGAAGAAAGAGCTTTCATTGCTTTCAACTATTTCTGCTATTTTAATATTTTCTTTTCCAGATGCAGAAATTATTTCTAGATTAATATTAAATTTGTTATCAAGGAAGCTTTTTATTTTATTAACATCCTCTTCAGAATAACCGTATACAACAATGTGCTTTTGCTTTTTCATGAAAAGTTTGAATAATTTTATCTTTATAACTTCTTTGCAAAGATTTTGAACTATATCTTTTTAGAATAGAGATCTTCTTTTAGGAAGGGTATAAGTGCAAGTTTAAGTGTAGAAACATAAAGATCCTTTCTCTCAACGACACCATCTGTTAGAAATCCAACGGCCCCGCCTTTTCTTTTGATTTGAGCGTCACCTGTTACATCTGCCATTACGTCCCCAAGCTCAACGCCTTCAAGTACTTTTTCTACGGCATCGTTCCATAGTTCAAACATAGGAGATGTTCCAAATCCCATATTTCCCTTGTTGTCCATTATACATGCTACACCTATGCCAAACCACTTTGAATAAATATTAATTACTCCCCCTTCAATGCCCACAAAAAAAGACGCGCCAATTTTTGCCGTGTCATTTAATTTTTTTAAGACTTTAGCACGGTGCTCTGCGCCTTCAAAAGTTTCTTCGTCTACAGGTTGATCAGGTACTGAACTTCCTACTTCTATCCCTTCTACTTCAATATCTTTAAAATAAGAAGAAAATGCTTCCTTTGCAGCATCTGTCTTCACAGGATTCTTAGAGCCTACTAGGACCTTCATTATCAAGAATATATTCAAATTACTTATATATTTTCTGGAAAACATAGGATTATTCTCACGAAACCTTTAAAAACTCCTTAGAACTCATTTGTCTATCTTATGGAATGTGGATTCAAGCGAAATGCTTGCCGAACCATAAGGAG
>CAZUMN010000101.1:0-3009 GCA_964621955.1 uncultured Thermococci archaeon | reverse complement strand
ATTCCTAAAAAATCTGAAACTTCGCCTAAAAATCCGGCTATATCGGGCTCAGTAGTAATTTGGAGTGCTCCTTTGCACCAGTCACAGACGGAGTAGCCATCAATATATGATATGATTGCCTTCCTAGCATCAGGAGTGGTCTTACCGCCAGTCTGCAAAGGATTTAAATTAATAAAAGATTCTTCCCTATCTCTCAATTCAAGCTTTCCAATGTTCATTTGGACACCTTATCCGAAATCAAATCACAGTTTTTTCGAATACCCTCTATAATAGTCAAAACCTGTTTTTTTTCTTCTTCGTTCAATTTGTGAAAAGGAGCTGTTTTTCTCCAGATTTCTCTCAAATCTTCTATTAGAAATGCCATGTCAAAAGTTTTTTCTACCACATCTTCCATGAACATAATTTATTATGATTTTATTTAAGTATTGCCCTTGATTAGAAATAGTTTTAACAGAAATCTTTAAAATTAATTAGAGTCTTTTAGGATAGTGGTTATAATGGTTGCAGAAAGAGTAAAACTTGTTATCCCTTCAAAAATTAGAGAGCTCTCAGAAAGAGCAAAAAAAATTGAAAATGTTATTAGTCTTGGTATAGGTGAGCCTGATTTTGATACCCCTGTTCATATAAAGGAAGCTGCAAAGAAGGCCCTAGACCAAGGATTTACACACTATACAGAAAATCAGGGATTGTTTAAGGTCAGAAAAGCAATTTCTGACAGATACATGAGATTATTTTCTGCTGAAGCACTCCCTCAAAACATTTTATTGACCGCAGGAGCATATGAAGCGGTGTATCTTGCTTTTGTGGCACTTCTTAATAAGGGGGACGAAGTTTTGATACCTGACCCAACATTCCTGTGTTATGAAAATGATGCTTATATGTCAGAATCTATACCTGTTAGAGTTCCCTTATATGAGGAAAATAGCTTTAGGCCATCGCAGGATGACATCCTTGAAAGGATAAATCAAAAGACAAAGATGCTTGTTTTGAACTATCCCTCAAATCCAACTGGTGGTGTTCTTGAAAAAACAGATTATAAGATGGTAGCAGACATCTGTGAAGACAACAATCTCTACTTATTATCTGATGATACATATGAAGAGATTGTTTTTGATGGGTACAAGCCAGACTGTTTTTTAAACTACTATGATAAAACAATAATCACAAACTCTTTTTCAAAGAACTATGCGATGACTGGATGGAGAGTTGGATTTGCAGTCGCTGAAAAAGAGATGCTTACCCCAATGCTGAGGATACACCAGTATGCAGTTTCATGTTTGAACACCCCTGCTCTCGAAGGAACATACACTGCCCTGACATCGTCACAAGAGTGTGTAGCCGACATGGCTAAAGAGTATGAGCGAAGAAGAAATCTCATTGTAAATGGACTGAACAAACTTCCAGGAGTTTCATGTATAAATCCTAAAGGAACATTCTATTGTTTTGCCAACATAACTGAGACAGGTATGACTTCAAGAGAGTTTTCTGATTTCATGCTTGACAATGCAAAAGTTGTAGTTGTTCCAGGAGATGCATTCGGAGACAGAGGAGAAGGGTTTGTCAGATGCTCATTTGCAACTGATTACAAAAAGATTGAAGAAGCCTTACTTAGAATGGAAAAGGCACTGCAATCATTTTGATTTTTTTATTAATATATAAGCCCCAGTCATTATTAGCAAGCCACCGACCCACCCTATACCTGAAAGTTTTTCACCCAATATTACATATGAAAGGACAGCCGATACAAGTGCCCCCATTAAAAAGAATAACGTTGCTGTCAAAGGGCCTTCAATTTCTATTCCCCTGTAATATAAAAAAATGAATACAATTTCTAACAATGCTAAAGCAAGTATTGTGTAAGGAATTGAATACAAGGGTGCGAGAGTATCCAAGCCAAACAGAATAGAAACAACTACAACAATAAAAATTGATCCAATGAAAATTCTTATTGCAGAAATCATATATGAGTTTACTTTTTTCATAGTGATCTTTGCTAAAACATTTGTGAAACCTACCTGCATTGACGCCAATAATACCAATAGGTCGCCCCAATGGGGGTTCAATGCCTTCCCATCTGTAGATATAAGATACATACCGATAAACATTATCCCCATGGATGCATATTGACTTTTTTGGATCTTATCTTTAAGCAAGAAATGAGAGAATAGAGCTGTGAATATGAAAACAAATCGAAATACAAATCCGGCATTGATTGCTAGCGTGTATGCTTGGCCTATGTATAATGTCATCATAGCCGTACCGCTCCCGATTATTCCAATAATTGAAAGGTCCTTTAACGGCAAAGGTTTTGTGTATTCTACTCTTTCCTTTAAGAATAGCATAGCAAGGATCATAAATGGAACAGAGAGAAGCGACCTAGACGACATCAAGCTGTAAGAAGAATATCCTTGATTTAGAGCCATTTTAACAAGAATTATTGAAAATCCATACAATGCGGAAGAAACAGATAAAACAATAATGCCTTCAGTTTTCATTCAATCGACCTATAATTAGATATCTTAGTTAATTATCTTATATGCTCTTTGTTTTTTAGTAAGCTTTTTATATAATTGATTTAATGTGGATTAGACTAGGCCGGGAGGTTAGGCGTCTCCTGTTACCCCAAGCCGTCTTAAGAGGGGCCGAAGCCTGGAAAGCAGTTGGATATCTACATGGTGGAGTCCCTACGATGTTGAAGCCATGTCCTACAGGATTGGCGGCGGAGTAGTCCATTTTGGAAGAGATGGGCAAATCCTTCACCTTTCGAATCCCGCCAGGCCCGGAAGGGAGCAACGGTAGGGAGGACGTTTAATGCTTGTAGGGTAGCAGGGTCGAGTACGGGGGAATCCCTCCCTTGTAGTCTATTCTGCTCATTTCCAGGCGGGTCACTATCCATATATTTAAAAACAAACTTAAATGAATATTTTTAAGCCGAGGTGGCCCAGCTTGGTACGGCGCGGGATTGCTAATCCCGTTCTCCTTGTGAGATCTAGGGTTCAAATCCCTACC
>CAZUMN010000100.1:0-3068 GCA_964621955.1 uncultured Thermococci archaeon | reverse complement strand
TATGTACCCTTATGGATACTATTCATCGAAAAAACTAAAAATGATGGGACTTGGAGTGATATTCTTCATACTTTGGCTTTTTAGATAGTGGATACTATTATTTGGAATTATATTATTATTGTTATATATATACCTAAAGTCAGAACAGAAAAGAAAACAAGGTTACTCTTTTACAACAAATAGAATAAATCCCGCTACTCAATCACTATATAAAAAAAATAAAAATACATATGCACCAGAGACAATCGACAGAAGACTCAATCATGAAGAAGTCAAAGAAATAGTACATCAAACAATAAAGGCTGAACCAGAAATTAATTTATTCATTGAAGATTTATCTAATATCCTAGGATTTAACAAGAAAGAAATTAAAAAAGCCGTTAATGAATTGAGCGCGGAAGGATACATAGAACTGGGAGAAAAAGGGTTTTGCCCAATATACCCAGAATAATTTTCATTTTTAGATAATATGAAAAAGAAATAATTTTCCCTATTCTTTTCCATATTCTTATAAATGGGGGAAACAATTAATTTTTGATTGAATGAGGTCGTTTAATTTTATATTGGGATTTATTTTATTATTCATCCTATTAATCACACCAATATCGATAATTTGTGCCCAAGAGCTTTGGGTATACGATCCCAGCAAGAATATCCCCAAATATGATTCGTCAAATAGGGAATGGGGTGTATATTCTATCGCCATGAGCGACGATTCTAGTTACATCGCAGTCGGACTTTATAGAGAGAATGCTATTCTTGATGATAAGAAAAATGTCCTAATAGATGAACAAGGGAGACTTTTGTTAGACAAGCAAAGCAAAATAGTACTGCTTGACAGCAAAGGAAAAGAGCTATGGGAATTTAAAACTCAGTATGAAATAGAGAATATCCGAATGAGCGACAAAGGGGAATACATCGTAGTAGAAACTGTGAGCCAGTCTTGTTTCACAGATTTTGAGAAATGCGGGGAAAAAGTTTATGTTTTTAATAGATCTGGCGCACCTCTTTGGACCTATGACGGTGCAAGAAATCCCTATGTCGATTCTTTCGGCAATGTTCTAATTGCCACCCCAAATGAGATCGCAATGTATAATATTGAGAAGAAATTAGTCCGAATATACTCAAACGATAGAAATTATTTTTGGGCCTCTGACAACTTAGATTTAATTGCTATTGAATCGAGTGAATATGATGAGGAAGAAATGGAACTTATATCCTCTAAGCTAGAACTATTCGATAAAAATGGCAAAAAGCTTTGGGAACGGGAAACTGGGTCAGGAGTAACTGAAGTTAAATTTTCAGACGATAGAAACTTAATTGTAGCTGGAGCATTTAACGAAGTTTATTTTTTTGACAGAAAAGGGAATTCATTCAAATATTTGCCAGAGAGGGGGACTAAAGACTTCTCAATTACTTCTGACGGTAAGTATGTAGTCGTAGCAGGAAACTCATACTATGTTAATAACAAAATGTTTAGTCAGCTTACCCTATTAAATCAAAGTGCCGAGGTCCTATGGAAAGGAAATATTGAATCTGGATTTATCTATGACATGGAAATCACAAATGATGGAGCATATGTTTATTTGTTTATAGACGGGGATGACTTAATAATAATAGACGCAAGGAATGGAGAAATAATAAATAAAATTGAGAATATGAAACTTTATCAAAGAAGTTTCTCAAAAGATATGGAGTATGTAGCCATGGGCGGATACAAATTATACGTATTTGATACAAAAAATCTCATTAG
Organism: uncultured Thermococci archaeon; assembly: GCA_964621955.1. GTDB lineage: Archaea > Methanobacteriota_B > Thermococci > Methanofastidiosales > Methanofastidiosaceae > Methanofastidiosum. The sequence goes on along the minus strand of CAZUMN010000100.1, from coordinate 1,315 downwards.
CTATTCCAACACTAAAAATGTTGGGCCTTCTCCAATTCCATATATATCCTTGTTATCCATAGCAGGTATCTTTTTATACTATCTAAGAAATAAAACCCAATGATTTTCCATGTTCTTGTAATTTTTATAAAATCTAAGGACAATCTTTTTAAACACCAATGTATAATATTGGACATCGAGGACTTTAGATGTCCGAAATACAGGTTTTTGAGGTCCTTGCGAAGATCCTCCCATACCTTGTATCGCTTGGTATAGGGGCCTTTGCAGGGTGGGAGCTTGTGAAGACTAAGATCCACGAGCTCGCCGAGTTTTTTAAGACGGTCGATGAGGCGCTCTATGACGACGCCGTGACCGAGAAGGAGTTCCGGGCCATCTGGGAAAAGGGCAGGGCCCTATTTCAATGGAGCTTTGCCGCAAAGAAGGGGGAAGCTTGAGGACATTCTTTAGCACGACTTCAATCCACAACGGCGAAGAGGTAGAAAGCTGCACCATCACAGATTCTGAAGGAAACTCTGTTTTCATAACAGAAGGTGACTGGATTGAGATCGGGAGGATGAAAAGGTGGGCTGCCCCTGGCGCTAGCACGCCAAACGTGTTGGAGGAAATCCCATGCCCGTAGATATCAAATGGGCGAATGCCAACGATACGGTAGGCCAGGAGTTCGATGCGAACTACATTCCCGGTACAACTGACAAAGATCTAGAAGATGCTAGAGCATTGATGAAGAAGCTCCTGAAGAAATATGGCAGCAGGGATGCGCTTGAAGCTGACGAGCGTGATTGGGTCAAATACAAGCGGGCGATGTATGTCGTTGCATCACGATCCAAAGACACGATGGACAGAGCAAACAAGGCAAGAGAAGAACTGATCAAGAGAAAGAACTTGTTATCCCAGTTCTTTGACGACAACAGGGAAATCCTTTTCAAGTTGCCGGATTGGGCTAGGATCAATCTAAGAAAATACACCGATTATGGACTTTTGGTGGATCAAGAATACCTCTGGCAGGCATTGGGGGAGCTAGGCGAGGACGGGCTTATAGAGCATTTGCTGAACGTTGCTAACTACATCTACTTAGACACTGGATTTCTAGGCGGGACAAGGGAGGACTACGATGCCCTGCAAAAAGGGCCTGTAAGAAGCATTTACCATAGGCCCACATGCAAGGCCCAAAAGACGGTACATCCAGATTGCGGGAGCGGTTGTAATAAGGTCTGATGCCTGATGAAATGCCCCAGCTGCAGGTCGACCGGCTATCCAAAAGATAAGAAGAGATGCCCTCACTGCGGAGCGTTCCTGATACATGAGCACCTGTGCC
>CAZUMN010000099.1:2961-3162 GCA_964621955.1 uncultured Thermococci archaeon | reverse complement strand
TTTTACTATTTTTATGCGCAGGATAGGTTTTCACGTATCTGTCGCTCAAGGATTTTTGAAGGTCTTTGACAATGCAAAAGCTCTTGATGCAAACTGCTGTCAGATATTTACACATTCCCCACGAAGTTGGGCATTTAACTTGGTATCGGAAGATGTTGGGAATCTATTCAAAGATAAGTACCGCAAAATTGATATCTCGCC
>CAZUMN010000099.1:0-2951 GCA_964621955.1 uncultured Thermococci archaeon | reverse complement strand
CATAGTAGTCCATGACTCATACCTCCCAAACCTTGCTTCTGAAGATTCAAATATGAGAGAAAAATCAATTGACTCTATAAAAAAGGAGTTCATCTCTTGCAACAGATTGGGCCTTGAGTATTTGAATATTCACCCAGGTGCCCATAAAGATCAGGGCAAAGAAAAAGGACTAATCCAGATTTGTGGCTCCCTTAACTCAATAAAAGATTATGTTGGAAACGTCACCCTACTTTTTGAAAACACCTCGGGAAGTGGCTCTGTTTTAGGGTCAACCTTTGAAGAGCTAAAATTCTTACTTGAAAACACAAACTTTAGCTGTGGCGTAACACTTGACACTTGCCATCTTTTCACTTCTGGGTACGACATATCAAATAAGGAAGGACTCGATAATACTCTCTCAAATTTTGATAGGGTAGTTGGTCTAGATAATTTAAAACTAATACATCTAAACGACTCACAAGGTGAGCTCAATTCGAAAAAGGACCGCCATGAACATATAGGTCTTGGGAAGATAGGGCCTAGTGGCTTTAAGGCCATAGTAAATCATGATTATCTAAAAAATATCCCAATGATTATGGAAACGCCCGTAAATGAAAAGAGAGGGGATAAAGAAAATATTATTTTTTTGAAGGAAATGATAGAGACTTAAGATTTCTATGTGCCTGAATATTCTTGTCTTTGTGTTGCTTTTCCCATACATCTAGTGGCATTGCATACTGTCTTTCAATTCTCTCTCTGTGTAGACTATTGTAGGTGCAAAATGGGATAACTTTTCCACCGGGGACTGCATAGTGTATGGCACATCTCTTTACCCTTTCAACGTCAAAGTTGTATGGGTCCTGGAAATGCATGCATCCAATCATCATTGTGCGGTAACTGAAGTCTGCCAATGTATCGACATCCCCTTCCTTTAATACACTCAACAGAAGTTTTTTTATATCAAGGTTCTTTGGTTTCCTTTTCATGTCAATGAGGTGAGGTAGTTCTCTTGTAATCTTTGCAATTGCTAATGTCTTAGTTATCTTCCCTCCGCCCTCTACCTTATCAGTTAGGTCGTTCAATAATCCAAAGAGCCCATCTACATCGATGAAGTGTGTAATCGGGGTAAGTTTTCCTTGGTCATCCACAAAGACGTATGTACCGACGCCACAATGCTCGTGACAAGTAAACTTAACCTGTGGTGTTTTTCTCCAGGCTTCAATGAAATTTGAGAAGGCATTGACACTTGGTGCGGAATAAAAGTCTTTTGCCAATATCTCTCCATTAGTCTGTTCCTCTACCAATTTAACGAAGTCGGGTATGGTAATCCTCATCTTCTCAAGTTCTTCCTTGTCAATCCTACCTGCAAAAGAAACAGGTTGGAAGTTAATACCCCTTACTATATCAATATTATTAATACCGAATCGTATTATATCGGCAACTTGATCATCATTTACACTTTTTACTAAGGTAGGCACTAGAACAACACTTGTTAAGTTTGACTTTCTAAAATTTTCCATGGCTTGAAGTTTAATTGGGAGTGCATTGAACCCTCTAGCCGCAATATAAGGTTTTTCTGTTACACCGTCAAATTGTAAGTATATTGTATTAAGGCCTTTTTGCCTTAGTTCCTTACAGAACTCTAAGTCCTTTGCGAGACGAACTCCATTAGTTGCAATCTGTGCAAGGGTGAATCCCATTTTTTTTGCCTCTTGAACAATTTCAGGCAGGTCATCCCTGATTGTTGGTTCCCCACCGGCAAATTGTACGACCATACATGGTACAGGCTTCTCATCTCTAACTAATTTCATCATCTCGATTAGTTCTTCTTTTGTCGGTTCAAGAACGTAACCTGCGGTCTGCGCATTAGCAAAACATATAGGACATTTCATGTTGCATCTGTTTGTGACATCTATATTGCACAATACAGTAGGGGTGAAGTGATCTTCACAAAGCCCACAATCATAAGGGCACCCTTCCTTAATTTTTGTGTTGGGATTGTCAAGTTTTGTTCCTTCTTGACGATATTTTTTAAAATTTATATACATATTATAATCTGACCAATATATATCATCATAATTGCCGTGTTCAGGACAGCTCTTTTTTATAAGCACCTTTCCCTTTTCTTCAACTATATCGGCATCAATGACCTTAAAACATACAGGGCAGATGGATTTAGTTTTATCAATTAATTTTGACATGTAAATCACCGGTAAATATAATAGGGTATCCTAAAATTATATTTAAAAGCTTTTGTGTAATATTTTTTATATCAATTAGTAAATTTTTATATAATTAAAATAAAAAACTATACTGATTTATTTATTATTCTTACATTTTTCTTGCCGGCCTCGAATGCATTGAGATTCAAATCAAGCATTTTTGGTATACTATCCTTGATTGATTCGATCATGGCGTCGTGTGAGATAAGATTACATATCTCATTGAATGCCCCAAGCATCACGATGTTCGCGACAATTTTTGTCCCTAGTTCTGATGCGATCCTAGTTGCGTTTACTTCTGCAAGTTTGAAGTTGCCTTCTATCTTATTATCGGGTATTAACTCTGGATCATAAATAATAATGCCTTCTCTTTTTGTCCTTGATGCATACTTAAAGAATGCCTCTTGACTCATTATTATCGAAACTGATGCAGATTCTACTTTAGGGTAATCAATCTCCTCATCAGAGACAACTACCTCAGAACGTGTCGATCCACCCCTCGCCTCCGGACCATAAGACTGTGTCTGGACTGCATTGAAACCATCAAATACGGCAGCCTTGCCGACTATAACACCAGATAGTATTATCCCCTGGCCGCCAAATCCACTTATTCTTATACCTGCCTTCATTTTAATTCACCACAGAATCTTTTATATTTGGTGTTAAAGTCTTCTTTTTCAATGTCAACAAGCTCCCCTATCACCATCTTATCGGTAGTTTTTCCCTCTGCCAACATTTTTTCGTAAAGTT
>CAZUMN010000098.1:0-3221 GCA_964621955.1 uncultured Thermococci archaeon | reverse complement strand
ACCATTACCCATAACAAACAAGAGACATATTGGCAGTGGATAAAAGTCGATGATTTTGAACGCTCAGATATATGGGATGAAATCGTTTTGAATGGACTTCCAGTTCGTTTGGGCCTTGTAGAATTAATAGACTATAGAGCATATTATACTGATGGATCATCCTATGATTACAAAGAAGCGTATCTAAAAGGAAGCGGTGATCTTGATCACACTGTATACACATTTAGAGCAGTTCGCCCAGGTACAGTATATTTCACATTCAAATGCAATCCCCGATCCGGGCCATGCAGTTGCTGTGATAGGGTAGTCCCAGTCAGAATAACTCCAAAACCATATCCAATGGACTGGATCCTAAAAAAATTTGGTCTTGGCAAATTCAAAGAATAATTTTCTTTTTATCTTTATAATTTGAATTATTTTTTTACCAATAGATTTAGAAGATAAATCTCATTAGGAAAGTGATTGTAATGGATTGCGTATTATGTAAGAAGCCAATTGAAAAATATAATGCAAAATTAAATCAGCTAAAGATTGATGAATCTAATAGTGTAGACATATGTTTGGATTGCATTGATAAATTCCTCAACTGGCAAAAGACCATATTTGCAACTCTTTTCCCTACAAAAGCAGCCAAGAAGTGGGCCAGTAAAAAATGAAGTTATGAAAAGTTTCTAGGGAGTCCTATCCTGTCTTTACCTCTTTTCTAGAACGGCCTTCCCGATTGCATCCGTAATGGTCATATCCTTCCTTATCAAAGCCATCCTTGTCAAAGCCGCTGTACCCATATTTTGTCCCGTTTCTGTGAAGGCCGTTCCTATCAAATCCATTTTTGTCGTACCCGTCTTTATCAAATCCTTCTCTATCTCGGCCAAATCTATCATAGCCATTTCTGTTATACCCTTCTTTATCAAATCCCTTGTCATCGTAGCCGTCTTTGTCAATGTTCTGAAAGTTAAATTTTCTGCCTGTGTATCTGTGGATTCCCTGCTTATTAAAGCCATTTTTATCAAAGCCAGCTTTGGAATATCCAGATCTGTTATATCCCTCTCTGTCATAGCCATGCTTATCATACCCTTCAGCATCATAGCCATGCTTGTCAAATCCGTCTTTAGTGAAGCCGCCGCTATCAAAAACTTTTGTATCACTTATGACATCTAAATAGACGTTACATATCGGGCATTTTTCTAGTTCCATGACAAATTTAATCCCGCAGCTTGGGCATTGCTTTCCTAAAATATCGGACATGTTAAATCATTCTCTTAATAATTAAATGGCGGCTTGATATAAATTTCTTGTTATAGGGTGTAACGTTTGCGTTACCCAAAAAGAAGTTAAAATTTATGAAAACTTATTTCTCTGATTTTCTGATATTCATCATGCCTATTGATAAAAATATTATCCCCAGTATGAAGATTATTGGTTTTGTCGCATCAATTTTTAGTATATATAAAGCAGCATTCAATAAAATCAGTGCAAATCCCATTATTGCCGTAATGTACCCTGATACTTTCTTTGAATTATTTTTTGTATTCAATTATTGCACCTACTACTACGCCCAGTGCTATCCCTGCACCTATACCGATGGAAAGTCCCATTGCAATGTCTTTAATCATAATTCCAATTATAACACCAAGGACAGCACCAACGCCAAATCCAATAGAAACGCCTAGCGCCATTTTATTCATCTTTTCTTCCATGGGTATATTACCAGTAATTATTATATAAATCTTTCAATTTCCTTTTGGCCCTAAAATTAAGGTCGGTGAGATAAATCCTATTAAAAAAATACCGCATTTTGTTTAATAAGATGGATTCATATTAAAGGATCTGTTAATATCCACAACTTCTATTAAAAGAAAAGGCCTTTTTCTTTAATAGAAAGTACTCCTATTAAAGAAATAATAGAAAATTTTAAATAGAATGGCCGCCTATATTAATATGTGGAAGAAGAATACTATAAAGATGCATTTGGTAAAATAGAGGTCGCAAAGGATGAGGCCGGTAAAGAATATAACGTATTTATACCAAATCCCCTGCCACCTAAGATTAATTTTGACCAGGAGCTCGTCTTGATACTTTCAAAGGCTGAAGAGAAGCTAGGAAAACTATCTGGTGTTGGTTTATCTCTTCCAAGCCCTAATCTACTGATCATTCCCTACCTCAGAAAAGAAGCTATAATGAGTACAAGAATAGAAGGCACAAGAATCTCTCTGCAAGAAGTATTGCTTTCAGAGACTAAAGAGGGGGAAGAAAAGACGCCTGATGCGAAGGAGGTAATAAATTACATCAACACGGTAAACTATGCTTTAAAGCATGTTGAAGATAATCAGATTGATTTAAGCCTTATAAAAAAGATGCACAAAATACTGATGGGGGGCGTAAGAGGGGATGAGAAGTCTCCTGGAAAATTTAGGGATGTGCAGAACTGGATTGGATCAGAATTTTCTAACGTATCAGACGCCATCTTTGTTCCGCCTAATCCTGAAGCCGTTCCAAAATTGATGGATGACTTGATAGATTACCTAAATACTGAGCACAATATTCCAGTTCTAGTAAGGTGCGCATTGATGCATTACCAGTTTGAGACTATCCACCCATTCTGCGATGGCAATGGCAGGATAGGCCGAAGCCTCATATCTGTCTATTTATGCAAGAAAAAGAAGATAATAAAACCATTACTTTATATCAGTGAATTTTTTGAAAAGTATAGACTTAATTACAATGAGCTATTGCTTAAAACTGGGCAGACGGGAAAATTTGAAGAGTGGATCAAATTCTTCTTAAAGGCCATTGAAGTTCAATCTGAAGATGCCCTGTTAAGGGCGCATAAACTCCTTCTGCTAAGAGAATCTTATAGGAAGCAGGTACAAAATGAAACACAGACCTCTGAGATTCTAAACATAATAGACTACTTGTTTTCTAATCCATTTGTTACAGTCGCTAAGGCTGGAAAGGTATCGGCCGTTACCTATCCCACAGCAAAGAGGTATATCGATAAATTAATCAAATATGGAATATTAAAGGAAACAAAACACCTGCAGAGAGAAAGAACTTATGTTGCACATGAGATTTACGAGATAATAAAAGAGATTTAAAGCTATAAAGTTGTTCTAATTTTAAAGTAACTTGGCCTTAAAATAACAAACTTCTACTTATATTTCACCTTATTTTTTTGGTAATTAAATACCATTAGTCTTAAATATATACTTGCCATGCTATCT
>CAZUMN010000097.1:0-3258 GCA_964621955.1 uncultured Thermococci archaeon | reverse complement strand
CGTCCCGCAACCTCGACAGGGTTGCATCCTAACCGATAGACTACTAGGGCTAAAATTCGATTAAATATAATATATTTAGTCTACAAAATGTTTATATATATTAATGTTTGTTTGCTTTTGATATCTTATAGAACGCAAATACACCAATTACAACAACTACAATAAACACTAGTATTATGTTTAATGTATGCACTATGCTTTGTGCTGCAGATTGACCAACAGAATAACCTAAAATTGTTAAAAACGAAGTCCAAATCCCCGCACCCAATGCAGTAAATAATACAAATTTCCCAAAATTCATGTTTGCAAATCCTGCTGGCAAAGATATATATTGCCTAACTACAGGTATTAATCTCCCGACAAAAGTTGTTTTTACGCCATTTTTTTTAAAATAATTTTCTGTAGTGCGCAGATGCTTTTCGTTTATGAAAAGAAATTTTTTGTGTTTTAAAATAATTTCTCTTCCAAGGTATTTGCCAATTACATAATTTATAACTGCTCCTGCAATTGAACCTAGTATGCCAAAAAATATTGCTAAATATATATTTAATTTCCCGACAGCAACAAGATAGCCGGCAGGTATCATTACGACTTCTGAAGGAAAAGGGATAAACGAGCTTTCAATAGTCATAAGTATAAATATAGAAAAATAGTTTATATTATTTAAAAAATACGAAAAAAGTGCTTCAAACATGTTTATTCTTATAAAATAAAGAACCAATAAGATTTTAAACTTAAATTATTGTAGGGCTTATAAAGAAAATGCCAACTGCAGTAGGCAAAATAAACAAAAGATAGATTATTGATTTTTTTAAATCTGATTCAAGCATTCCTAAATATATTGAAGAAATAATTACATACTCAATAATATAAACAATAGAACAAACATAACAAATATTAAAAAGACCAGAACTAGCAACTGCGCCTCCTTGAATTGACTGTAATAATGAAAAGTCAAGATTACTTGTTAGTTTTTTTACTAAGCTTATAACTATTCCTAATATCCCCGGAACAATTAAACCACCGGCAAAGATAATTGTGTATTTCTGCATCAAGAGAGCAGAAGCCCTTTCATCAATCAATTGCTTGGATTTTAAGAAATTGCTTGCAAATGATCTATAATCTGATACCGAGACTGTTCCTGTAGTTATGGAATTTAATAAAAGCTCAAGAAACCTGTCAAGTATCTCTGAGTTATATTTTTTTGAAAGCACTAAGAATAATTCTCGAATATTGTGGCCGGCCTCTACTTTTCTTTGTATTTGTTTAAATTCTTGCTCTATTATTCTGTGCTTTGAACTTGAAAGTTTACTAAGAATCTGTTTTAGGTCATTTGCTTTTGGTTGACTAGATAAAAGCAAGACCTCATCAATTAGTGCGTTTTCTAGTATTTTTCTTTTCGAGTTTAAAAAATACTTCTTTAGTATTGATTTTAAGAGGTAATAAATTAAATTTCCAGAAACAATAATAATCAAACACAAATAAATGCTTTTTAATATAAATAATAATATCAAGAGAAGCGCTAAACTAGCAATCACTTGAATAATTATTTTTTTGGTCATTTATACCAGATTTGATCTCATAAACATTAAGATAAACATATCAATTATTGGAAAAAAAACAACCGTTATCATAATCACGCCAATTGTTGAAATGCTTAATTCAAAGAAATTACTGCCGACAAGAAAAAACATCAAGAAAAGCGCAGGCACGATTGCAGAAACCACTACAAAGACTAGAGAAATAAAATTCAATTTTGTAGAATAGTTCTTGATTGCTATACTTTGCTGTTCAGAAAAGTTATTTGAAAGTATTCTAAAAGTTTCTGCTTTATTTGTTGTGCCGCTTGAGAGAATGTCGTTTATTTGATATATTGCTTTTTGTAACTCCTTGTTGTCTTTTGTGCTTTCTTCAAGAGCAGATTCTAGATTGTAGCCTTTCTTTACAACTAAATCCATTGCTTTCTTTATTTTCTTGCCAATTGCAGAATCCTGTTTTGATCTATTCTCTAAAGCCAGCTTTAATGGCACATTCTTTTCTATATCGCTTGCTAGGTTGTTTAGAAAAAAAGGTAATTCTCTTAATATTCTTGTTTTAATATCCTGTGCTTTTATTTTTTTTATAAAAAAAATTGTTGAAAAATATAAAACAAAGAAACTTGCCTGAGAGTATATCAAATAATCGATTTTTGTGTCTATCACCTGACCAAGTAAAAGATAAATTACTGCGATCGATATAAACACAATAACATAAACGATTACTACTTTATTTTTTAACATCTTTTTCCGGCTTTTTTATTTTTGGCATAGAAAATATCTCTTGCTCTTCTTGCTTTATTCTTTCTTTTAATTCTTTTAGAGAAGAAATGTTAAAAGAAACTTGAAACTTCTGCATAAGCTTTTTTGGAAAGTTCTTAAAAACAATCTTTTGCGCTTTAAAATCATATTCAAAGATTTTATTTATCTTTATCTTATTATCTATAAAATCAATTTCTGATATTTCAAAAATTTTCCTTTTGTCTTTTGTTTGAATTGTTTCATTTTCTTTAGAATATTCGTTATATCTTCTTTGTGTAATAATCAGATCAATTGCACCAATATCTGATTCTAAAACTCCATAAGACAGTAACCTTAAAACAGCATCATTTGAAGACTGTGCATGAAAAGTAGTATAGGTGCCTTTTGCTTGCCCTGAAAGCAAAGAATCAATAAGAGAAAAAGACTCTTCTCTAGTTCTTACTTCTCCAATAACTACTTTATCTGGTCTCATTCTTAAAGTGTTTATTATTAGGTTATCCATTGTTATTCCAAGCTCTTTATTTACGGTTGTTAGAACTTTGTGTGGATGAATAATATTTATCTCGTGCACTTCTTCAACAATGACAATCCTTTGATCTGTTGGTATAAAATTAAGAAGAGCATTAAGTGTTGTGGTCTTCCCAGAACCTGTATTACCAACAACAAAGACATTTGCATCAGTTAAGAAAACAAGTTTAAGAAAAGAAAGTGCTTCTCTTGTTATAGTATTAAATTTTAAAATATCATAAATTGTAAAAGGCTTTTCTGAAAACTTTCTTATGGTTAAAGAAACGCTTTCTGTAATTGGAGAGATTAATGCATTTAATCGCGTATGATCTTTTAATGTCGCATCCATTATTGGATTTTTTAAAGTTATATATTTGTTTGAATACCAACCAAGCTTATTTATTAAGTCCTTTACTTTCTGTTCTGAAACATACTTTAGATTTGTCTCAAGCCA
>CAZUMN010000096.1:0-3293 GCA_964621955.1 uncultured Thermococci archaeon | reverse complement strand
TCTTGAATGGCAAGAGCTGAGCTTTTGATTAAAGGAACAAATATTTGTTGAATTTCGCTTGAAATAGTAGGGGGCGCACCAGTGCCCTTGTTTGAGGAGATTTGAGAAGGTGGTGTTTTAATAGTTGAAGAAACTTTAATTTCTTGAACTTTATCCTTCATTATTAATTTTACCTCACTCTTAGTCATTGGTCCCCTCAAGTAACTCATCGCCCATCTTGTCTGGAAAATAACTGGATTTTTTGCGTGAACACTATGGAAAATAAATACTCTTTTTCCGAGATTTGAAATTAACTTATCCATCTGTTCTCTATTTACAGATTCGTTAGAGCTAGAACTAATAGTATCTAAACCTTCGAGTAATCTTAGTTTATCTCTTTCTGTTTGAAGTCTACCTATAAACCATGTGCCTGCATTACTCAATCCTTTGTAATCTAAATCCACGGGATTTTGGGTGGCTAACATAATTCCAACTCCAAATGCCCTAGCCTGTTTTAATAAAGTAAGAAGTGGTTTTTTACTCGGAGGATTAGAAACCGGAGGGAAATACCCGAATATTTCATCCATGTATACCAACGTTCTAAGGCTATTAGTTCCACTTTGTTTTCTCATCCATGATATGATTTGATTAAATAAAAGAGTAACAAAGAACATTCTTTCCGAATCACTTAGGTGCGCAATATAAAAAATTGAGTGTCTTGTCTTGCCATCTTTATTTGTTATAAACCCTGAAATATCAAGTGGATGACCTTCAAGCCAATTTTTAAAACTTGGAGATGCAATAAGGCTATTGAGTCGCATTGATAGAGACATCCTATCCTTTTTTGCGAAAAAAGTATCAATTTCAAACACCCCTAATGTTCTAAAAGGTGGATCTTGAATTGAAAGAATTAGTTTTGCGATATCTAGATTTTGGTTTTTGCTCCAGAAATGTTCAAATATATTTGATAATAGAATATGTTCACGAGAGTTAATGGGATCGGCTTCAACTCCAATTAAGCCTAGTATTCCACTGACAATTCCCTGTATCTGCTCTCTAATGAGTTCTGAGTCTTCTTCCCAGTCAATTGAAGGTGCATCAAAAGAATGCAAGATTGAAACAGGGGCACCAGCTTCACTCCCTGGTGTGTATATCACGAACTCAGCGTTCTCTCTTAACATTCTAATCCTATTCTCATCTTGCCCCCAGTCTGCCAATCCCTTTTTCCACATCTCTGCTTGCTGGGCTGCATAATCCTCAACACTCATTCCTTTTCTTTTTGCCTCGTCTGGGTCTACCCATTGAGAAAAATTTTCTTTTTTTAATTCTGGAAAAGTCAGTAATAAGTTTGTTATATCTCCCTTTGGGTCAATTATTATTGCCGGGATATTATCTATAGCTGCTTCTTCTAAGATATCTATGCAAAGACCAGTTTTCCCACTTCCCGTCATACCAATGCATACCGCGTGAGTTGTAAGGTCCCTTGAATCGTACATAACTAGTTTATCTGTCAGTGTGTTATTCTTCATATCATATTCTTTACCCAAATAGAATGAGCCCAATTTTTCAAAGTCCATTTTTTGTCACCTACCTAAATAGCGATTATGTTATATATTTTATTTTTGTAGTTAATAAATCTATACCAAAAAGTTATACTAAATTTTTTTAATAGGCTGTCTTAGAACTGTTTTGAGTGAATCTGGAGATATTTTTCTAGGGTCTGACAAATATATTTCATGATGCAGTCCATTTTCGGTAAGATTATTATCTTTGATAAACTCTTTCATTTTTTTTATTGTTTCTTTCTCTTCATCATAAGAACCAACATGCATTATCTGAACAGAAAGTCCTTCATCATATGATTCAAATTTTATCTTATCAATTGAAGGATTGTCTTTATTTATTTTTGATGACTCTATTGCTGATTTCACAATTTCATTGTTGACAAATTCAGGTTGCATGATCATTATTTTCCATTCAAATCTATCTTTCTCCGTTAAATTGAATTCTTCTCCACTGATCCACCAAAGCCCTTCAAGGGGAGGTACTACATATTCAAAATATCCTTTAGGGACAGTACCTTTTTTTGGACTCATTTTTATAGAATATGAAACAGCATAAAGAGCTTCGACAGCTTCCTGAAACTCTTCGGAGTTATTGGGATTTCCTTTTCCTATAATTGTTAGAAAGTTCATTGTTGGGACATTAACAATTGTAAACTCTTTTTGTGATGGTAAGTATATGTCTTTTAATGTTTTTTTAAAATCAATTTTTTCCATAATTATAATTAAATGATTTACTTATTAAAATTTATTATGAAAACTAATTGTGGCATGCCAACATTTAAATAACATTTTATTTTCAATAAAACGTCTATGTTCTTATTTGGGGATTTAAATGGAAACTGAAAAAAGATTGAAATATGTTGGAGTAATAATGAACGCATGGCTTTATGGGGTGGAAGATACTGCAAACTTATTTTTTGATAAACCAAAACTATTCTATAGAAAATGGGGCGCAATCGCCATTAGGCCATTTATAGAGTCCTGGAAAGATTTAGGTATAGAATTTCAGAAAGGGCTAAGCCCTTATAATACTGCAAAAATGTTCATCGATGCACTTGTAAAATCTAATTTCATGAACGAAGACGATTTTGATATATGTGGTGACGATAATAAATTTGTATTTAGTGCAATTAGATGCCCATATAAAGAACATTGTGGAAGGTTATACTTTGAGAAAAAAGAGCTAGCATGTTTAAGGGCCATAACTCTCTTGGGGGCTATGGACTTCAACAATGAAGGTGATTCTTTAAAGTATAAATATGATTTTGAATTTATATTAGAAAATCCTTGCACAATTTTATTTGATAAATTCAAAGATTAATATTTTTTAATATCTTTTTGCTATTTATTCAAAAAGTGGGGATAACTTAATATATCCTTGAAACTAGTAATAATTGTAATACAAACTAAACTAGAAATAATTATATCATTTTAAATGATTTTTATGAATACTGAATTTAGTATTCCTGACGAAAAAAATAATTTTGAAGAGTATTTCTCTATTTTTGAGAATATTAATGAAGCAGTATGCATCAATACAAAAGAAGGCATAATATTTTTTGTTAATAAATCAACATTGGAATTGTTTGGTTATTCTAGAGATAAAATGATCGGGATGAATATAAGAGAACTTTATGCCAATTCAGATGTTAGGCCAGAAATCCTTAGAATTATAGAGAGAGACGGATACATAAAAGATTTTCCTGTTAAACTAAAGAAGAAAAACGGTGAAATTATAGATTGTGAATT
>CAZUMN010000095.1:0-3390 GCA_964621955.1 uncultured Thermococci archaeon | reverse complement strand
TGTGGTTTAGTGCAAATGCAGTAATACCAGAATTAACAGAGTATTTTAATCTTACAAATTCCGAAAAAAGTTTACTTAGTATAATAGTTACAATAGGATTTATTGTAGGGGCTCTAACTTTTGCAATTCTAAACATGCCCGATGTATTCAAAACAAAAAACGTATTTGCCGCCTCTGCCGCACTAGGAGGCGTTACAAGTTTCATTGCGGCATTCTTCGTAGAATCTTTTTTTGCATTATTGTTGGTAAGATTCTTTACAGGATTTTTCTTAGCTGGAGTCTATCCTCCAGGTATGAAACTGGCATCTTCTTGGTTTCAAAAGGAGAGAGGATTTGCAGTTGGGTGTATGGGGGCGTCATTAGCACTAGGTTCCGGAATGCCGTATCTTTTTAATCTAACAGGCATACCAGAATGGAGAATACTAATAAGTTTCTCAGGCCTTGCTTCTTTGGTCAGCGCCATCTTAGTATTTGTATTTGTAAAAGAAGGCCCTTATACTGCAGGAACAATAAAATTCAGGATAGAAAATTTAAAAGATATTTTGAAAAATGAGAGACTTAAATTAGTAAATTATGGATACTTTGGCCACATGTGGGAGCTCTATGCAATGTGGGCGTGGATTCCAATTTTTTTGAGGGAATCATACTTGAGATCTGGAGCCAATGATAATTCAATATTTTTCTTTTCATTAATCACTTTCTTAATCTTCCTATTTGGATCTTTAACAACATTCTTCGGTGGCATTTTTGCCGATAAGATTGGCAAGGCAGAGTTTAATATTTTGATGCTTTCAATAAGTGGTTTTTGTTCGTTGATAATCGGATTTACTTTTGGAGTTAATAATATTGCAATGATCATTATTGCCTTGATCTGGGGAATGACGGCTGTCGCAGATAGCCCTCAATACTCAGGACTTGCTACAGAAGTAGGCGATAAAAAATATATGGGAACAGCTGTGACTATACAACTCGCAATTGGATTCTTTATATCCATTATTTCAATTAAGCTAATACCGCTAGTTGTAGATATTTTCAGTTGGAAATACGCATTCACAATTCTGTTTTTAGGTCCTTTGTGTGGATTGATATCTTTAAATAAATTAAGAAATAAAAAGGAGTAATGACAGTTGAGCACAACGTTGGCCTGCAATCAGAATGAAAAAAATAAAAAATCAAGTCAAATAATAAGGGCCTTGTTACTCATTACAGGAACAATTTCTTTAGTAATTGGAATAATTGGAATATTCATACCTCTTTTGCCAACTACACCTTTTCTCTTAATTACTGCAGCATGCTATGCACGGGGCTCAGATAGATTCTACAACTGGCTCTTATGCAACAAATTGTTTGGAAATTACATTAAAAACTACAGAGAAGGAAAAGGCGTCGCATTGAATATAAAAATTATCGCACTTTCCTTATTATGGACAACGATATTATTTTCAGCAGTTTTTGTAGTTTCGGCCCTTCTTATCAAAATAGTGTTGATTACAATAGCAATCGTCGTTACTATTCATATTCTTACCATCAGAAGTATTAAAAAAATCAAAAAACTAAACTTGTAATTCCGAAGTTATAGATATTTTTTATTTAGAAATACTTTTATAGTCACATTAATTATTATATCTAATGGAAGAGATTTTTACAAATGTTTTTATTGACGGTGACAAACTTTATACAAAAAATCTTATTAAAGGGGAAAGAGTATACGGCGAGAAGTTAGTTGATTTCAAAGGGAGAGAGCTCCGTGAATGGAACCCAAGAAGGTCAAAACTTGCGGCCGCTATAATGAAAGGGTATAGAAATCTGCCTTTCAAAAAAGACTCAAAGATCCTTTATCTGGGTGCTGCGACAGGTACCACTGTTTCCCATATCTCCGATATTGTTGAAAATGGAAAAATATTCTCTGTTGAGATGTCTGAGAGAAGTATGAGGCAGTTTCTTAATATCAGCGAAGTACGGGATAATATCTACCCAATTCTAGAAGACGCTTCAATCCCTAGCCTTTATTCGGGCCTAGTAGAACAGGTTGACTTTATTTACCAAGATGTTGCTCAAAAACATCAGCATGAGATCTTGATTAAAAATTCAGTGTATCTCAAAAAAGGTGGCGTGGTATTCTATTGCGTTAAGGCTAGAAGCATTGATTCAAGCAAACCGCCAGAGGAGATATTCAAAGAGGAAATAAAACATCTTGAAAAAAAATTTAACATTGTGGATACAATTGATCTTTCGCCGTATGAAAAGGACCACATTATTATAATAGCAATCTTAAGGTGATTAATTTGGAAAAGGTAAAACTTAGATTAAAATTGTTGGTATCTTACCTCGAAAATGGAGATATGAAAAAGGCAAGAGAAAACTATCTTCAGATTGCAGAGCATCTGGGGGACTCAGAATTCAATAAAGGTTACGCAAAGGCAATAAATGGTGTAGTAACCTCTATGGAAAAAAATGATAGAGATTCAATAATATGTAAAGTAGTCTCAAAGGAATTTGAGAAAAGGGATCTAAAGAAACTCCTGCTTGAATCTACAAAAAGGGCATCAGATGTCTTTAGAACTGAAGAAGAAAAGGGTTTTGAAACTGCATGGGTAGACCTCCTCTCAATTTATGTTGAAAGGGCAGGGGCTTAAAACTTTATCAAAAGCAACTTTGCCTTTTCTTCAATATAATAAATCCTTTTCAAGAGTTTATTCTTTTCTTCCCTATCGTTGTCATTTCTAAAGTTTGTCCTTTCAAGTTCTGTTCGTAGCTTAGATAACTTTAATACTTCTCTGAAGCTATCCTTCTTATCAAGATTCTCAGAAAGCAACTTGTATTCGACGGATTTTATATTCTCTCTAAATCTAGTTATAGCGATGGTGTCTTCTCTTGTTCTTTCTTCGGAAAACTTTTGCTCAAATCCTTCTAGTTCAGAATAAATTTCCTGGAATTTTTCCGTTATTTTTCTGCCCTCTGCTGTCAATCTTATGAATCTAATTCGCCCTTCCTTGTAAGACTCAACTAGCCCAACATCTTCCAGCTCTTTTAGGATATTGAAAACATGAGGGTATATGGAGCCCACCTCTTCTGCTATTACCGTCGGGTATCTGGGCTTTTCGTCTTCAAGCATGCTGAGCAGAATCTCAACAGTTTTTCTATTGAAAAAAAGCTCCTTTAAGTCATCCATAAAGACTTATTTACATCTAACCTTAAAATAATTTGCCTTCTATGAGGGCAAATAGAAATCATGCCAGCATCAAGTAGCAAATTATTTAAATCAATCCACATAAGTAGACTATGGGATAAGATGAGTCTTATAGATAAAAAAGGGCCACACGTTTGTGTTAATTGTGATAATCTTGTTCAGAAAGATGACGAAAAAGAGGTAGGCATATGCTCAATTGC
>CAZUMN010000094.1:0-3482 GCA_964621955.1 uncultured Thermococci archaeon | reverse complement strand
ATAATTAAGCTTATGCGCAATAGGTAGATGTTGGCCCTAATTTCAAGATCGATTATTAAAATGGAAAAAATATATTTTTCCCTATTTTCCCTATTTTTTTCTATATCCTTATAAAGGAGAAAAATATAATAGTATTGACTACAAGAAGCGAGGTGATTTATTTGAAGAAAATAAAATCTATAATTATAGGAATGATATTAATCGCATCTATACTAGCTGTTGCAAATCCTGCCAGTTCCGCTATGGCAGACCCACCTACAATGACTCTTGATAATCCAAAAATAGTGGACCGCATAACGGAATTTAACGTAAGTTGCAGGACAATAAATCCCGCCACGGGTACTAGTTACCCCAATGTTATCTTCAGAATTACTATGGAAGGTCCTTTGGGCCAATTTCCTCAAGGCACAACTAGGGCGGAAATCTTCACGATTACTAACATAAATAAAGCATTTCCAAAAACACAGCTTGAAGGCGGCGATGGGTATAACATTAACAACACTTTTACTCTTGTTAATGGTAAACTGGTCGGTTATTATGGGTATTATGATACCAATGGGCACATTACTACATATCCCAATAACTATGACGCAACTACATGGTTCACGATTAAAATGGCTGAAACTGCCCCAGCGGGAGATTACAAAATAAAAGTGGACATGGTTAAACTTACCAACTATCCAACATGCAACCGTGTTAATCTATGTTCTGACTCCGTTCAAGTCATTGCCTCTACAGCTATTGGTAACTTTAAAATCCATAAAAGTCAACCAGGTGAATTCAAATTTGAACCTGTGGATAAAATTTGGAGTATAATCAAGAAGAATCTCCAGAAGAACCACGGCCAGAATCAAGAATAAATTTTTATTTTTTATTTCTCTTCTTTTCACATATTTCTTTTTATATTGTCTGATATTCTCTCTAGTCCAGTCGGACCCTAATTTTAGGGCCACGTATTAAATAAGAAGTTTGAATTAATTCTAACTTCTAGTGGAAATGGAGGAGTATGAATTGAAATCAAATTTTAAGATCTAGAATTGGAATTAAAATTAATTTTAGACCATTTAAAGCAGACATAATAAAAATCAAAATGAAAAATATAGGTGGCCATAGAATGTTTTTATTATGAGGCAAGATAAAATAAACAAAGCTTAAAAGGTTAGACGAATATAATAGTAAGTATTACTCATATTTATATTGAGGGAAAGATTGAATGGCCACATCGTCAATAAAAGCATTGATTGTTGAAGATTCAGAGGATGATGCAGAGCTTATTGTTAGATTAATAAAAAAGAGTGGCTATTCTCTTTATCATAAAAGAATAGATACTTCTAATCAAATGGAAGAAGCGCTTAATAATAAGGAATGGGACATAATAATATCTGATTACAAGATGCCAAATTTTTCCGGGATTAAGGCCTTAGAGATCTTAAATCAATCTGGACTTGACATACCTTTTATTCTTGTATCTGGGGCAATAGATGAAGGCACGGCCGTAGAAGCAATGAGAAAAGGTGCGGCCGACTATATCATGAAAAATAATCTTCCTAGATTAATCCCTGCAATTGAAAGAGAAATAAAAGAATGCAAAATCCGGGCAAATGAAAGAAAGATGATATCTGATTTGAAAGAAAGCGAAGAAAAGTTCAGAAGTTACGTGGAAAACGCTCCCGAAGGCATATTTATAGCAGATGAAAAAGGAAACTATATTGATGTTAACGACGCTGCTTGTGAAACGACTGGATATTCTAAGGAAGAACTTCTTAAAATGAATTTAATTGATCTAATACCTTATGATAATAGAGAAAATGCGGCTAATTCATTCGCAAGTGTCGTAGAGCGGGGTAAAAGTTCTGGTGAGACTTCCTTTGTCAAAAAAGGAGGCGAAAAAAGATACTGGATAGTCAACGCCGTAAAATTATCTGAAAATAAGTACCTGGGCTTCACCAAAGATATCACAGATAGGAGATTAGTAGAAGAAAATCTAAAAGAAAGTGAGGAAAAGCTAAGGCTGAAACTCGATTCGCTTTTTTCACCGGAGGCAGATTTAGGCGAAGAAGAGATTGGAAATATCTTAGATAAAGAAGCACTTCAATCTCTGATGGATGACTTTTACAATCTTACCCATATGGGAATAGCTATCATCGACCTTAAGGGAAAAGTTCTTGTCAAAACTGGGTGGCAGGATATATGTACAAAATTTCACAGGGTGCATCCCGAGACACTAAAGAACTGTATTGATAGTGACCTCAAACTAACTAAAGGCTTGAAATCTGGGGAATTTCGAGCTTACAAGTGCAAGAATAACATGTGGGATATTGTTACACCTATCATTATTGGTATTAAACATGTCGGAAATATATTTATCGGGCAATTTTTTTATGAAGACGAGTCAATTGATTTAGAATTTTTTAAATCTCAAGCTGAAAGATATAAATTTAACAAAAAAGAGTATATCGAAGCATTACAAAATGTACCCATATGGAGTAGAGAAAAAGTCCAGAATTTAATAATATTTTATGCCAAGTTCTCTCTACTTATATCAAATTTAAGTCACAGCAACCTCCTTTTAGCCAAATCAATAGCAGATTATAAGCTAGTTCAGGAACAATTAATAACTAAAAACAAAGAGCTTTCCGACATAATCGAATTCCTGCCGGATGCAACGTTTATTATCGACATGAATAAAAGAATAATTGCCTGGAATCGTGCAATGGAACAAATGACCGGAATCCAGAAAGAAGAGATTTTAGGAAAGGACAGTTCCTATGGGGCAGTTCCATTTTATGGCAAACAAAGGCCATTTTTGATAGACCTCATTTTCGAACCAGAATCCCAGATTTCCTCTAAATATGATTTCGTCAAAAGAAAAGGTGATGCATTATATGTCGAGGTATTCACACCGGCCCTTTACAATAACAAAGGGGCCTACGTATGGGCAATAGCGTCCCCGCTTCTCGATGTGGACGGCAATGCTGTTGGGGCAATAGAATCAATTCGTGATATCACAGAAAGCAAACTGGCCGAAAAGGCATTAGTAGAAAGTGAAGAGAAGTTTAGGGGCTATGTGGAAAATGCCAATGACATTATCTATACTTTAACGCTTGATGGCGTTTTTACCTACGCTTCGCCCAACTGGACTAGAATCCTGGGGCATGCCATAAACGAGGTAGAAAATCACCTCGTCCAGAGTTTTGTGCATCCCGAGGATCTACCCGCATGCCTTGAATTCTTGGATAAGACCATTAAAACAGGGAAAAACCAAGCCGGTATCGAATATCGGGTTCTCCACAAGAATGGCACCTGGAGGTGGCATGCCTCGAATGCTTCGCCCATGCGTGACGCCACTGGTAAAGTTGTATCGTTTTTAGGCGTTGCCCGTGATATTACTAATCGCAAACAGGCGGAAGAAAAACTAAAGGAGAGCGAAGAGAAATACCGCACCTTGTTTGAAGATTCAAAGAATCCGATATGGACGACAA
>CAZUMN010000093.1:0-3518 GCA_964621955.1 uncultured Thermococci archaeon | reverse complement strand
TATTTGACTCTCGTTCTTAAAGTTCTTATTTGGGGAACATTTCTCCTAAAGATATAGCTTATTCTTTCAAATGAATACAAAAGCCAATCCATGTTTTCTCTAAGTCTCTGTAAATCTCCCTCGCCAATTCCATATTTTAATACCAATAAATCTTCTTTTTCTTCGTTTATCCAATCATGAAAAAGCATTGCCGTTTTGAATTGAGATATGAAAAACTCAAATTCTGCTTCTTCATAATTTGAATCGGGGATATCAGTAATTATCTTTTCCCAGAACTCTGAAAGTGCTTCGTGATAAACTTCAAACTCTTTTTTTCTCAAGTAAAGTGTTGGCATATCAGGGGTAGAACATAACAAATGAAGGATCCCTATGTCATTAAATTTATCCTTCAGTATCCCATCCCTCATTATAATTGCAGATTTGGGGTCAATGTATAATTTTGATACTACAGACCCTAAAGGAGTTGATGAAAAATCTTTTTCCAAAAAGCTATTTTCTATTAAAAAATCAAGGTTCTTATCTATTAAAGGAACAATTAATTCAGGATCTTCCTTAAAAGCATAAAATGTTCTATTGAAGAAATCGTGTAGGCCTCCTCTGTCTTTAACGAATTCTGATGCAATAAGAGAAAGAACATGCGCCCTTAATCCACCTTCAGTTGCAAGTTTTGATGATATTGGCAAGGGCTCAGAATCTATATATTCTTTAAACAAAAAATCTTTTTCTTCTTCTCTTTTTGCAATTAATATAGCCTCCCCAGTAGAATCATATTTTGGCCTTCCAGCTCTCCCCATCATCTGGGCTATTTCAATTCTAGGTATTTTTATTGATCCAAAATTTGAATCAAATCGAAAATAATCCTTTATTATGACTCTCCTTGCAGGTAGATTTACGCCAGCTGCAAGAGTAGGAGTTGCTATTATGATTTTTATTAAATTATTAATGAAAAAATCTTCAACTTTTTTTCTGTCTTCGGATAATAAACCAGCGTGATGAAATCCTATGCCATGCCTAAATAATTTTTCTAGCTTCTTGCCTGATGCTGTATCTGAAAATCCTCCTTCGTTATTAACTATAGAAAATCTTTTTGCAAGCTTTTCTGATGTAGATTCAGCAGCTCTTCTACTATTTACAAAAATTAATACCTGACCTTCGTCATCTATAGAATCTTTTGATAGCTGATAAATTGGTTCTTCTACAGGCCCAATATCTTTTTCTTCATTTTCAAAAAATATTATTTCTTTTAGAAGAACTCCTTTCTTCAAAGGTACAGGTCTCCATTCAGATTTTACCAAAACTGCTTTTAGCCACGAAGCTATTTCATCTGCATTTGAGATTGTTGCAGATAATCCAATTATTCTTTTATCAGATAGCTTAGAAATAACTATCTCAAGTGTTGCTCCCCTGTTGGGAGAATCAATCAAGTGAATTTCATCATAAATAACTAATGAAAAATCATTAAAAAAATCAGTATCATTTCTTAAAAGAGAATCACAACGTTCAATAGTTAGAATTAATACAGAATATTTTTTTAGGGTATAATCAAGACGATCATAATCCCCCGTTGATATCCCGACATTCAATCCCAATTCTTTAAATTCCCTATATTTCTCATCGGCTAATGCTCTTAATGGGACTAAATAGATGGCCTTCTTGCCTTCTTTTAGTGATTTTAAGATAGCTAGAATTGCGATTAGGGTTTTACCTGATGCAGTAGGTATTGCGAGAATAAGATTTTTATCCGATAGAAGACCTTTAATAACCGCCTCTTCTTGAGGGGGGTATAATTTATCATATCCCTTTGATTGAAGAAGACAGATATCTCCTTTTGCGAGGGGAAGATCTTCAATATTCATGGAAAACCTTAAAATTTATCTATTTATTAAATTAATGAAGGTGTTTTGATGCTCAGTGCAAAAGATTTTGAGATGTTTGAGATTATAGACATTAAAGCTCGAGAAGTTCTAGATTCCCGAGGAAATCCAACTATTGAAACAGAAATTATTACGGGAGGGGGTTATGGTTCAGCGATAGTTCCTTCTGGCGCTTCAACTGGAAAACATGAAGCTTTAGAGCTCAGAGATAAAAATGATCGATATGGTGGAAAAGGCGTTTTGAACGCTGTCAGAAATGTTAATGAAACTATTACTCCTTTACTAATAGGGATGGATATCAGAAAACAGAGGGAAATAGACAGAGTAATGATAGAAGAAGACGGAACAGAAAATAAAAATAATTTTGGTGCCAATGCCATATTGTCAGTTTCTCTTGCAGCTGCAAGATGTGCTGCGGATACAATTAATATTCCTCTTTACCAGTATATTGGTGGGTTAAACACCTATGTTCTACCAGTACCTATGATGAATGTAATAAATGGTGGAGAGCATGCTGGAAATGAACTTGACTTCCAAGAATTCATGATAATGCCAGTAGGCGCTAACTCTTTTTCAGAGGCTTTGAGAATTTGTGCTGAAGTCTATCACCATATGAAAAAAATCATTGCAAAAAAATATGGGAAGAGTTCAACTAATGTAGGGGATGAAGGAGGATACGCCCCTCCAATGAAAGAAATATCTGAACCTCTTGAAGTAATAATGTCAACTCTTGAAGAGCTATCGTATAAAGATGTTGTTAAAATTGCACTAGATACTGCGTCTTCTACATTCTATGATGAGAAAACAAATACTTACAATACGATGGGAAAGAAGATGAGCTCCGGAGATTTAGTTGATTTATTTGCAGATGTAAGCTCAAAATATCCAATTATTTCGATAGAAGATCCAATGGCAGAAGATGACTTTGAAGGGTTTGTAGAGATAACAAAAAAGTTAGGTAAAAAAATACAAATTGTGGGCGATGATCTTTTTGTTACTAACAAGAATAGATTGTCAATGGGCATAAAAAAAGGAGCTTGTAACTCTCTACTATTGAAAGTAAACCAAATAGGCTCTCTTACAGAAGCTATCGATACTGCAAGTCTTGCATATAGAAGCGGCTATTCCGTTGTTGTAAGCCACAGAAGTGGTGAAACAGAAGATACTATGATAGCAGATATTGCTGTTGGGATATCATCTGGACAAATAAAAACAGGAGCCCCCTCTAGAAGCGAACGCTGTGCAAAATACAATAGATTACTAAGGATAGAAGAATATCTAGGAGAAAGCGCAGCTTACGCTGGAAAGAATTTTAGGATACCATTTTAGGCCGAGGTAGTCTAGCTAGGTAAGGCGGCGGTCTCGAAAACCGCTGGTGCTCGCCACCACAAGGGTTCAAATCCCTTCCTCGGCGCTTATATTTATTTTATTAAGAAACTTGAAAATTATATCTCTAAAATTATTTTAGAATAGAAATCATTAATGAGGATGTTAATTGGAATTAATATTCGTTATAGGATATATTTTCTTTTTCGCTGCCTTCGTACATTATAATTCTGACTTTTTCTTCGGTGATCAATCCTTGCTTGATTATATCATTAAGTAACGGTTTAATTCTATCAATTCTCTCCTTTAAGTCAACAA
>CAZUMN010000092.1:0-3520 GCA_964621955.1 uncultured Thermococci archaeon | reverse complement strand
TCATATTTTAGCCACTCAATATGTAGCTGCATCCTCGTGACGCACGAAAATACGGGTTCTCTCTCCATTGGGCCACCACCCGTTCATCGCTTAGATTATACAGACTCTTGAGCAACAGCAATCCGACCATCTTGCGTACCGGAACCCCGGGACGGCCATTTTCTGAAAAATAACCGGCGAAATCTTGTTCTACACTTTCCCAGTCTATGCGTTGGGTTAACCGGACCAGTTCATGATCCATGTCTATGAAGTTGACCAGTGGAGTCTGAAAGAAGTCTAACTGGTGTGTTTTGGGTAATTTTCCAACCATGTTTTTTGAATTTATTTGCAGGAATTTTAGTCTAAGATACTGATTCCCTGCATATATTCCAAATGTTTTTGGACTTATTTTTGCTGATTTTCAATGATTTAACTGCTTTTTAAGGGTCGACTAAATAGAATCACCTTTAAGGAAGTCCTCAGGATAGTCAACGCTTGAGCTATTCCGTCTGGAGAATCTTGGAAGGCATAAGATAATGCAACATCAAAGCATTCTCCATTGCCTAATGTCTTCTTGAAAAAATGCTGATGTTCTAAACTCGTGATTACCAATACCTCATTGACTCCAATTCCATCCATGGTTTCAAAAGGATAGAATATCAAGGGCTTTTCATAGACTGGCAAAAACTGTTTGGATATGCCCAAAGTCAAGGAAAATAACCTTGAAACAGAATCTCCTGTTTATACTATTCCCTTCATATACTGAAAATTTAATTATCTCATTTTCGATTCTTCGCGTATTCCATGAAATGTTCGTAAGACCTGATATAATCAGAATCTTGATATCCATGAGAAGCCAATACAAGGCAAATGGAACCTGATGAGAATCCTTGTTCAGATGCCCATATTCCAGGCAGAACATGAAGGCCCCAGAATGGACGGTTCAGAGTAACGGTACGCTTATTCGTCCCATCATCAAGTACTACTTCAAATGAACCTGAAGCTGCAATGATGAATTGGTGGCATTCCTTGTGTGCATGTGCTCCACGATCCTCTCCACCGGGGATGTCATAACTATAGAAGACACGATTAATATGGAACGGAACATGTACATTTTCATATATGTATGTAAGATTTCCCTCTGGATCATGCATCTTGTTCAGCAGATATAGTGAACAGTCAAAGACGCTAGTTCCCTCTCCTGCTTGGAACAATGCTTTACCCTCTTGGATATTGACAGATGTTTCTACATCAGGCGATTTAGTAACATAATTATTATTTGCAGCCCACTGTTTGAACTCCTCATAATCCATCACATAATCATCTTTGTCATATTCTGTTGAAGAAAGAATAAGAGCCAGAGAATTAGTTGAGAAATTCGTCATTGTTCTCCATATCCCTTTAGGAACATAGAGCCCACAATATGAACGATTTAATGAAAACGTTTTTGACTCTTTGCCATCATCAATAACCACATTAAAGGCACCTGAAAGAGCAACTATGAATTCTTGATTTTCCTTGTATGCATGGCCTCCACGGTCACAACCACCAGGAACGTCATATATCCAATATGTTCTCTTTATTTCAAATGGAATCTGTTTGAATTGCTCAATTATACTAAGATTGCCACGTGGGTCTACAATCTTGGGCAATTGAAGGATTTTTGCATCTTGGATTGTCATTCTAATTATTGAATTAGAGCCGAATAAGCTCATTTGGATAATACATATTTAAAAGCATCCATAGCACCTTTTGCCATGTGTCGGGGTGTTGCATTTTTGATATAATAGTCTTTTGCCTTGAAACCCATCTCAACATATTTATTAGGATTATCCATCGCATCTATAAAAATTTCGGTAAGATCTTTATCGTTATCATACAAAATGCCATCGACCCCTGAAGTCAAATGAAAAATTTCCCCTCCAGTTATCGCATCTTTACGACACACAAATGGAACGCCATAGCCCATACTCTTTGGGCAACTTAATCCGCCTTGGGTAGGAGATACACATAACAGAGCTTTTTGAAAGTAATTGCATAGCACCTTCTCATCAAAGACTGGTCCAGTAAACTCCACAAAATCTGACAAAAGATTATCTGCAACATATTTCTCAAGTTCCTCCTTCATTTCACCACCGCCGACAATCACCAGTTTTGATGAATTTGCAGTTTTTCCGATAGAATCTTTAAAAGATTGTAATAGCAAATCCAATCCTTTCCCTCGATACAATGCACCTACAAATAGAATACATTTCTTTTCATCCGGCCTTATCTCTATAGGCTCCACTTCTGTAGTATTGGGAGCAACAAACACTTTTGATAAATCAAGGTTTGTTCCTTTCCAAAATTCTTTTGATTTTTCCATATAGAATATATCTGCATCAAACTTCTGATATAATTTCTTATAAAGAAAATCAATAAAATCATGTTTTCGCGAAGGCAAATAAGGATGGACATATGAACACCTGAAGCCAATGCCCCAACTCAATGTTTTATATTTATGAGGCTGGAAAGGAAGAAGGCAATAACTTAACACATGAGGATCGGGCACAACCGAAACCACGTCAAACTGCTTCGCTAGTTTTCTTAAACCTTTAATATAAATGAAAGGGCCAACTGCTCTATACTCTAGATTTATCTTTTTGAACTTACACTCTGCTTTGGATTTATCTTTTAAATAGAATCCAAGCGTCAAGTCATAGTCCATTGCAATAATATTATATACACAAACATTATAGGCAGATAACTCATTTTGAAGTATAAGCACTTTCGGTTTTGCCATATCAATAATCTTCTATCTACTTTAAATTTTTCAGTGCTTCAACTATTCTTCCACAAGCAAGTACGTCTCCATAAGGATTTACTGCATGGCTCATCTTGTCATAATATGCATTGTCTTCAATAAGCCTGCTAACTTCGTTTACAATCAAATCGTGGTTAGTGCTAACGATGAACTAATACGACAATGCAAATTGCCTGTTCTTTAAAAAAATTAATTTTAAAAAAGGAAAAAATGTAAATCACCTAATGCAATTACTGTATCATATTGTTTAGCCAATTCTGAAATATTTTCTTTGAAACTAATAAATGGACCAATTTTTTTGGGGTTAAGCTGAATCTGTTTGAATTTAGCCTTATCAGAATTTACCAGTTTTCCATGATGAGCTACTGTTACATCAAAATAAGCAAATAGTTGATTATAAACAGGTATTCTATACTCTAATAAAACGTTGTTAAGAGACAATACTCTATACTTTCTTTCCATTCTTATCTGTTAATTTTGTTGTAATCTCTCCGCTACAAACTCAACGATCCGCTCACAAGCCTGGCCATCACTGTAGGGGTTGTTTGCTCGCGACATTTTGTTGTAATATTCCTCATCATCCAAAAGACGGGATGTTTCAGAAACAATAAGGTCGTAGTTTGTGCCAACCAGCTTCACGGTCTCGGCTTCCGCCGCTTCAAGGCGCTCTGTGGTATCGTGCATTTTAATACTCCCCATCTTTCAACCACCGGGTTAGTTTTTTAAGTTTAGTTTTGT
>CAZUMN010000091.1:0-3568 GCA_964621955.1 uncultured Thermococci archaeon | reverse complement strand
AAAAATTACATAAATATAGTGGAGAGCACAATATGAAAGTTTTGCCCGCAGTTGACATCTTGAATAGAAAATGCGTTCAACTTGTTGGAGGAGATCCTGATACCAAAATATTTGAGAATGCAGACCCAATAGAAATAGCAAAAAAGTGGGCAGAGTTCTCAGATTATTTGCATTTAATCGATCTTGATGCTGCGATTTATAATAAGAATACAAATAGAGATATAATAAAAAAAATACTCTCAGAAGTTAAAGTTTCAGCCGAGGTCGGAGGAGGAATAAGAAGTATAGAGATATTCAGAGAACTAGTAGATGCTGGAGCAGATAAACTCATAATGGGAACATCAGCAGTAAAAAATCTTGAACTTCTAAAAAAGATAAGGGATGAATTTGGGAAGAAAAGGATAATCATAGCATTAGATGTTAAAGGAGAAGAGGTGTCAATTTCTGGATGGACACAAGGTTCAGGGTTAACAATATTTGGTGCAATCAAAAATTTAGAAGAATATGCATCTTCTTATCTCATTACGAGCATAGGTGTCGAGGGAAGAATGAAGGGGCCAGATATAGAATTATACAAACAGATTTTATCTCTTACCGATGTAGAAATAATTGCATCAGGTGGAATTTCATCAATTGAGGATTTAATAAAGCTTGATAAAGTCGGAATAAACAAAGCTGTAGTCGGAACAGCAATTTACACTAATAAGATTGATTTAGAAAACGTAAGGGAAATTTTTGGGTGATTTGTTTTGAGAGAATCTAAGATTGAAAGAGAAACAAAAGAGACCAATATCAAGATTAAGATGAATATAGATGGTCAGGGAAAATATAAGATTTCAACATCAAAGAAATTCTTTGATCACATGCTTGAAACTTTTTGTAGATACAGCCTTTTTGATATAGAGATAAAGGCAGAGGGGGATCTAACTCACCACCTTGTTGAGGATATAGGTATAGCTATGGGCATGGCATTTTCAGAGGCCATAGGCGACAAAAAAGGAATCAATAGAGTAGGCTGGGCCACCGTACCTATGGACGATAGTCTTGTCATGACATCCCTCGATATAGGAGGAAGGCACTATACAAAGTTTGATTTGAACTTCAAGTTTGATAAGATTGAAGAAGTTTCACCTGACCTCTTCTTACACTTTCTTGATTCTTTTGCCCAGAAGGTTCCTTTGAATCTTTTCATAAAGGAATTTTATGGGGATGATGATCACCACAAGATGGAGGCAGTGTTCAAATCATTTGGTAAAGCACTTTTAATGGCAACTTCATTTAATGAGAGGATTGATCTTCTTTCAACTAAAGGGGTGATATAACGCACGCAAAGAGAATCATTCCTTGCCTTGATGTTGACCATGGGAGGGTTGTAAAAGGTATAAAATTTGTTAACATCAGGGATGCTGGAGACCCTGTCGAGATGGCGCAGTTGTATGACCAGAAAGGTGCTGATGAATTGGTATTCCTTGATATTACAGCTTCATCTGATAAAAGAAATATCATGGTCGATGTAGTTGAAAGGACAGGTGATGTCGTCTTTATCCCCTTCACAGTTGGTGGAGGATTAAGAAATATTGAAGATATAAAGGCAATATTAAGGGCTGGAGCAGACAAAGTTAGTCTCAACACCTCTGCAGTTCAAAATCCCGACTTGATAAAAGAATCCTCAAGATTGTTTGGAAGCCAATGCATAGTCCTTGCAATTGATGCAAAGAAGAAAAATAACAGTTGGGAAGTATATACTCACGGGGGAAGGACACCAACTGGTATAGATGCAGTTGAATGGGCAAAGAGAGCGGAGAATCTTGGATGTGGGGAGATATTACTTACCAGTATGGATGCAGACGGTACAAAAGATGGCTATGACCTTCCTCTTACAAAGGCGATTTCTGAAGCTGTCACTGTTCCTATCATCGCTTCAGGTGGAGCAGGGAACGCAGAACATATATATGAAGCATTGACCGAGGGCAAGGCAGATGCTGCACTTGCTGCTTCAATATTCCATTATGAGGAACATTCAATTATAAAGGTAAAAGAATATCTTAGATCAAAAAATGTTTCGGTAAGATTATGAGCGATTTTAATCTAAAGTGGGATGAAAAAGGACTTATTCCTGCTATAGTTCAGGACTATAATACAAAAGAAGTTCTCATGACGGCCTACATGAACGAGGCTTCATTGGAAAAGACGCTTGAAACTGGGAGAACTTGTTTTTGGTCAAGAAGTAGACAGAAGTTCTGGTTTAAGGGCGAATCTTCTGGCAATATCCAAAAAGTCAAAGAGATTAGATATGACTGCGATGCAGATTCTATTTTAATTTTAGTTGAACAGATTGGCGCAGCATGCCATGAAGGGTATCGTACATGTTATTATAGAGAACTAGATGGAAAAATAATAGGTGAGAAATCCTTTGAAGGGGGTCTTTATGTTCTAGATGAGCTTTACAAGTTAATTGAAAAAAGAAAAAAGGAACTTCCAAAGGATTCATACACAACAAAATTACTTACTGATAAGAATCTCCTCCTTAAAAAAATTGGAGAAGAATCAAGTGAGGTAATTATTTCATATTCAGAAGAGAGAGATAGGACTGTTGAAGAAGCTTCTGACCTAATTTATCATTTATTTGTTTTATTAGTTGAAAGAGGTATAAAACTTGAATCAGTATTAGAAGAATTGAAAAAGAGAAGGAAGTGAAAAAATGGATTTAGGAAAAAGATATGATTTTCATACCCATACAATATTTTCTGATGGTGAGCTCATCCCCTCAGAACTTGTAAGACGTGCGAGGGCATTAGACCACAAAGCAATTGCTTTAACAGACCATGTTGACGCTTCAAATATTGAGTTAATTGTCCCTAATCTTGCAAGAGTTTCTGAGGAATTGAATCAGCACTGGGACATCACTGTAATACCTGGTGTTGAGATTACTCACGTACCTCCTGAGACAATTAAAAAATTAGCAGTCAAGGCAAAAAAACTTGGCGCAAAAATAGTCGTTGTCCATGGAGAAACACCTGTAGAACCTGTGATGCCTGGTACAAATAGAAGCGCAATTGAGAGTGGTGAAGTCGATATACTTGCCCATCCGGGGATAATTGAAGAAAAAGATGCTAAACTTGCCAATAAATCAGGTATATTCCTTGAGATTACTGCTAGAGGTGGCCACAATATTGGAAATGGAAGAGTTGCTTCACTAGGCGAGAACTTTATTTTGGACACAGATACACACTCACCGAGTAATCTAATAACTCAGGACTTCGCTTATAGGGTGGCTTTAGGCGCAGGACTTAAAGAAGAAGATGCAATAAAAGTAATCAAAGAAAATCCTAAGATATTGCTTGAAAAGATTTTGTAAAAAATTAAATAGGCAGAGTTTTCACTCTTGCCCCTTTCTATTCTTACATCTTTTGTTTCATAATTGAAGATTTAGTGCCGAGCAGATATCCACCTAAACCAGTTAACCACATGACGATTGGATATGCAATCCACCTCTCAGTTCCACCATCTCCTAATATTGGAATAAAAAAATTGGCAAAGAAAAGACAAACGAGAGCAATTATCCCAA
>CAZUMN010000090.1:0-3572 GCA_964621955.1 uncultured Thermococci archaeon | reverse complement strand
ATAATCACAGATGGCAAGTCAAAACTTGATATTCTAAACAGCGATGAAACAATACCCTGCGTCATTAAAAATGGAAATATTCTCTCTCTTGATAAAAATAGACTTGAAAGGAGGAGTAACTGATGTCTAATATCAAATCAATAGTCAGAGATTCAATTGACATGCATTACCACATAGGGCCAGATATTCTGCCAAGAAGGGATACAGTAGAGAGCCTTCTAAAAAATGAAAAAGGAAAGATAACAGGAATTGCATTAAAATCTCACGCGTTCCCAACAATATCGGTAATAAACACCGTTGAAAAAAATTCAGAAGGTCCTTTCCTAATAGGGTCAATAACTTTGAACTACTTCATGGGAGGATTTAATCCAAGTGCAATATACGCTTCTGCAACAATGTCAAAGGGCGCGCCAATTATAGTGTGGTTCCCCACAATACATGCGGAAAATCATCTTTTGAATAATCACAGTGAGTATGAAATACCCCCCGAGTGGGTCAAGGATCCGAAATTTAAGCCCAGATTAAAATCCGAACTTAAAGCAATAAAAGTCACAGACTGGAATTATAGATTATTTGATAAATGCAATAGAGTCCTTAAGGCAATTAAAGAAAATAACGGAATTCTTGCAACAGGGCACTTGTCATGGCAGGAAAGTTATGTACTAGCAAGTGAAGCATTAAAAATGGGCATCCCTACAATCATTACTCACCCAATGCAGAGGGACATCAAAATGCCCATAGACGTCCAGAAGGAGCTTGCCGGAAAAGGAGCATACATTGAGCACTGCTACATCATGTGGCTAGATAGGGACCACCCAGAGGACTATCCCCTCAAGACAATAAAGGAAGATATTGAAGAAGTTGGGTATGAGCACTGCATAATATCTTCTGATGCAGGGCAGGTAAGAAATCCTTCATCAAGTGAATGTCTTGAGACCTACATGAACTTGCTAAACAATGAAGGTATATCAGAGCATGCTTTAGCTACAATGGCTGTGACAAATCCAAGAAAAATTCTAGGGATGGAGATAAAATGATTGATATTTCTGCAGATATATCAGGGATCCATTTTGATAGCTGCATAATGAATGCATCAGGTCCCCTTGACGCTACCTTAGAAGAACTGACAGATATTGCAACTTCTGGGGCTGGCGGGATTGTAATGAAGTCCTGTACAGTCGAAATACGCGAGGGTAACCCCGAGCCAAGGTATATTGATGTTGAGTGGGGGTCAATTAACTCAATGGGGCTACCAAATCTAGGGTACAAGTACTATAATGGTATAGCGCCTAAATTAAAATCCTACGGTAAGCCCTTGATAGCAAGCATAGCCGGTGCAAACAGTCAAGAATATAAAAAAATAGTTGAGGCATTTAACTCCTCCAATGTGGATATTCTAGAGATTAATTTATCATGCCCAAATGTTGTTGGAAGGCCACAGATAGGATATGACTTTGAAATGTCTCAAGAGATAATGGGGATATTAGGGGATGTTTCAGAAAAGCCTTGGGGTGTTAAACTCCCGCCATACTTTGATTTTGTTCATTTTGAAGAGATGGCCTCAATTCTCAATAACTCCAAAATCTCGTTTATAGTAAGCATAAATTCTATTGGAAATGCGCTCTTCATAGACTGGGAAACTGAGAAAGTTCTAATAAAGCCAAAAGGAGGATTTGGCGGCCTTGGTGGGAAATATATCAAACCAACAGCCCTTGCAAACGTCAGGAAGTTCTACGAACTTCTAAATAAAAAAATCAAAATTGTAGGGGTAGGCGGGATATACAGCGGCATTGATGCATTTGAATTTATTCTATCGGGTGCTACCTTGCTGCAACTTGGGACATCTTTTGCCCAAGAAGGGCCACAAATATTTGAGAGGGTGTCAAGAGAGCTTAAGACGATAATGGAAAAGAAAGGCTACAAATCTCTAGAAGATTTTAGAGGAAAACTAAAGGTGATAGAGTGAAAGAGCTCTACGATATACTTTTCCTAACGAAAAGTATCCATATAGATACAGTAAATCCCTTCACCTTTTCTTCAGGGATAAAGAGTCCGATATACTGTGATACAAGACGGCTGATATCTTATCCAAAGGAGAGAAAGATGATTATATCTGGATTCTTAGAAAAAATAAAAGGCATGAATATTGAATCTGTGATTGGCGTTGCAACAGGCGGCATCTCCTGGGGCGCGTGGCTCTCTGATAAACTTGATGTGCCGTTTGGGTATGTCAGGTCCTCCCACAAGGACTATGGGAAAAAACAGGGCATTGAAGGAAACATTGATTTTAATAAAAATATACTTGTTATAGAAGATGTTGTTTCAACAGGTGGATCCCTTGGAAGGGCGATCAATTTACTGAAAGAGTCTTCTGCAAAATCCTTGAATGCTTGTTCTATATTCTCTTACCAATTTCCTGAATCTATAGAATTATTCCAAGAGCTAGATGTTCCGTTTCAAAGTCTTTTGACCCTTGATGGATTACTTGAATATGAATCGGATAAACTTGGACATAATAAGAAAGAAATAGAGATCTGGAAAAAGAATCCAAGGGAGTGGCGAAGCTAATGATTATGGAAGAGGATGTTCGAAAGAGGATATGCCTAGCACTTGATGTTGATAATTTAGATTTAGCCAAAGAACTAGTTGAAGAGAGTTGTGAATATGTTGGGGTATACAAAATCGGGAAAGAATTATTTGTTTCTGAAGGAACTTCTTCAATCAAAATCCCCCAAAGCTACGGCATGGATGTTTTTTTAGACCTTAAATTTCATGATATTCCAAACACAGTAGAAGGTGCTTCAAAGGCTTTGGTCAAGCACAAAGTCAAGATGTTTACAATTCACTCGATGGGCGGAAAAGAGATGATCCAGGCGGCAGTTAGAGGTGTCAATAGCGGTGTCAAGTATTATGGGAATATCCGGCCAAATATTTTAGGCGTAACTGTTCTTACAAGTCATGATGAAAAATCTCTGAAAGATATTCTAATTGATAAGCCTCTTGATTTCGCCTTAGTTCAATATGCAAAAATGGCATCAGAAAATGGGTGTGACGGGCTAGTTTGCTCCCCCAATGATATTAATATTATTAAGTCACATATTGATAAAGAAATGATCTATGTAACTCCTGGAGTAAGATTAAGAGACGATAAAGTTTCTGATCAAAAGAGGATATGCACTCCAGAAGAAGCAATTGTCAATGGCTCATCTGTTATTGTAGTTGGCAGAAGTATATTGAATTCAGAAGATAGGACTGAAATACTAAGGAAGTTATACAAAGAAGTGGAAAAAGGATTAAAGGCAAGTAAATGCTGAGTTATAATCCAATTAAAGAGAAATCATTATAAATTAATCTTAGTCTCTTAGTGTATAGTCTTCTATATGTGATCATAATGAAATTTAGATTAAGTAAAACCTTCAAATTTGATGCAGCACACAAATTAGTCGATTATGATGGTGCATGTGCTAATCTTCACGGCCACACTTACAAATTAATTGTTACAGTAGAAGGTACCCCGGATAAAACTGGGATGGTCATGGACCTTTTCGATTTAAAGAAAATAGTCACAGAAA
>CAZUMN010000089.1:0-3577 GCA_964621955.1 uncultured Thermococci archaeon | reverse complement strand
TTTTCTATAAGCTCCTTCTCGTCTGGAACGATGGCAGTCTTTACCACTATATTGTTCTTGGATATATTTTCTTTTATGTGATTACCCGATTTGTCCTCGGCAACTCCTTTATAACAGGAGTCTGATACTGTGATTATCCCGTAATTCAGGCTCTTTGGGGCGGTGCTTTTGTGTTTTTCAGATGACATATTCACTTCTCCTTCTTTAGAACTCTTATGCCATAGATCTCAGTCGAGGGATACTGGCCTAAAGCGTCCTTCTCGTTTGATTTCACCATGTCCCATATTGTCAGAAGCGCCACAGAAACTCCGGTAAGCGCCTCCATCTCGACTCCTGTCTTGGACTCAGTCTTTACCATACATATAGCCTTTATAGAATCCTCATAGACCTGAAAATCGATATCAATCTTATTTATAGGAAGCCCGTGGCATAGCGGAATTAAGGCAGGCGTTCTCTTGACAGCCTGGATTGCTGCAATTTGTGCAGTCGTCAGGACGCTTCCTTTTGTTATCTTATTATCTTTTATCAAATTGATAGTTTCTTTTTTCAGTTTTATTTGTCCCTCCGCAACTGCAGTCCTGACTGTTACATCTTTCGATGTTATATCCACCATTTTTACCCCTTTATCTGATAAATGTGAAAACATGACTATATCCCTCCATGCCAAAATACATTGTCTTCCATGAACTCTTTTTTAAATATCGGCACTTCCTCTTTAAGCCTTTCAAGGATATACTTTGCACCTTCAAATGATTTTGTCCTGTCTATTGATTTGACTATTATCAATACGATGTTATCCCCTACAAACAGTTCCCCGTATCTGTGAATAATTGAACTTTCTATAATATCATACTTTTTCATTGCATCAGTTTCAATTTCTCTTAATTTTTTCTCGGCCATTTCAGCGTAAGCATCAAGTTCCATTTTCATAACTTTTTTTCCATCCATTTCAGATTTAACTGACCCTAAAAATATAACTGAAGCTCCACACTTGTCATTTTTTATTTTTTTTAATTCGTCATCAACGCTGAAATCTCCTCTTTGAAGTCTAATCATATTACCCGCCGCTTGAAGGTGTCATTATGGCCACTTCGTCGCCATCATTTAATAGGACATCAGTTTTGGTATATTCATGATTTAGTGATATTGTCATATTTACATTATTTTCTAAATTATATTTTTTGATAATTATCCCTACAAGGTCTTTTATAGTTTTTCCATAATCTAGTTCAATTGATTCCTGAACAATACCTGTTAACTCTTTAAATAATGCAAAATACTTTACTATTACTCTCATTCTAGCACCAGTAGGGAGTTTTTGTTTCAATGGACTTAATTAGAGTTTCTTTTAGTTTTTCGTGATCTGAAAAATCTTTTACTTTTATTAGATTATCATTCCTAAAGAGACAATTTTTGATTTCCCCTTCGCTTGTTAACCTTATACTTGTACAATTTTTACAAAACACGGTGTTATGCATTGATCTTACAACTTCAATTTCTTGGGGCACAAAGTATTTCTTCCTGCGCTGCTTTTCTCTTTCGATTATTTTAATAGAATGGGATTCTAGGTGCTCCTCTATTGGTAAAAGACTTGCGTAGTTCTCTTTATAAAAATCAGAATTAAGATCGTCTTTTGCGGATATAAGTTCAATTAACTGGAGGACCATCCCTTCTTTTGTGTAATTTATCATCTCTTTTATTTCACGATAATTCCTTTGCATTACCACCATGTTGACTTTTATCGGGAATATTTTCTCCTCGTATGTCTTTTCAATTCCATCCAATACATCTTTGAGTGCATCCTTACCCGTTATGCTCTTGTAGACTTCATTGTTCAGAGTATTTAACGTAACATTGACTCTGGACATCCCCGCCTCTTTTAGGTCTGATACCTTTTCAGATAACATAGTTCCATTGGTAGAAATGGATATATCACTCATATACTTTGATGCAATTTCAACAATTTCAACTATGTCCTTCCTTAAAAGTGGTTCTCCGCCAGTAAATCTAACCTTTT
This sequence comes from uncultured Thermococci archaeon, assembly GCA_964621955.1. Lineage (GTDB taxonomy): Archaea > Methanobacteriota_B > Thermococci > Methanofastidiosales > Methanofastidiosaceae > Methanofastidiosum. The sequence goes on along the minus strand of CAZUMN010000089.1, from coordinate 1,560 downwards.
TGATGCCCAAATCCTTTGACACTTTAAGGAGATCTTCAATATCTTCTTTAGTTATCTCTTTTCTACCGTTATTCGAATGAGAGCATTCGCCTTCGTGGTGACAGTATATACAGTTTAAATTGCAACGTTGAGTTAATGCAACTCTAAGTACTTTTACAGGAATTTCAGACATTTTAATCTTCCAACAATAATACTTCTAACTCTTCACCTTTATCGACAAATTCAGTATTCTCGTCAATTATGGCAATACCTTCTGCTTTTAAAAAACTTGATATAGCACCGCTACCACGAAATACCGAGGCAACTTCATTATCTTTGATACTAATTGGCAGGAAATCTTTCCTACCCCTTGTGGAATAAATCCTTTCGCTTGAAACAAATTTCTTCATTTCATTTTTTTTTTCTAGTCCAGCCATTTTATAGACAAAAGGTAATACTAAGATGTTGAATAGTACAAATGAAGATGTGGGGTGCCCGGGAAGCCCAAAAATAAGTTTGTTGTCTTTTAAACCTACTAAAGTTGGTTTTCCAGGCTTAATGCTGATACCGTGAATTATTAAGTTGCCAAAATTTTTGATTGCCTCCTCTACAAAATCCCTTTCCCCTTTTGAGGCTCCGGCAGAAAGAATTATCATATCGAATTTTTTTGCCTCATTTAACTTTGAAAGTATCTCCTCTTTGCTATCTTTTGCAATACCGAGATTATAAGTATCACAACCTAATTTTTCTAATTTTGAAGAGATATAAAATGAATTAACGTCATACGTTTTCCCATAATCTAGATCTTCCCAAGGAGTAATAATTTCGTTTCCTGTTGAGAAAATTCCGATTTTTAATTTTTTATACACCTTGACCTTTTTTATGCCTAGGCCTGATAGCAATCCGACTATCCTGGGAGTAATAAGGGTATTTTTGGGCAGGATATGATTTCCTTTTTTTATGTCATACCCAACCTTCATTATATTTTCTCCCGGAGTAACCCCTCTATTAAGTGCAATATAATTTCCTTGAAGTTGCGTGTTTTCTATCATAACAACAGAATCTGCACCCTCGGGTACAGGGGCGCCAGTTGCTACATATGAACATGTATTCTTTTTTAAAAAATACCGGGGGGTGCTGCCTGCATTTACAGTTTCAATTATTTTTAGTTTTACGGGAGAAGTTTCACTAGCTTCGAAGGTATCTTCCGATCTCACTGCATATCCATCCATTTGAGACTTAGGGTAGTGAGGAACATTAATGGGCGAAATTAGATCCTCTGACAAAATTCTGTTTAAAGAAGATGAGATGGGGGTATCCTCCGATTTTAAATCAAAAGATACACTATCTTCAATTTTTTTTATAGCTTCTTCATAAGTATCAAGTTTTAAGAACTTCAAAGGATTCCCATCTAATTAAATTTTATCTCCTAATAACTTGGAGTGCAGTGGCTTTAAAAAATATATTGATATCAGCTCCTTCTTTGATATCTAAATTCTCAATAGATTGTTTTGTAACAGCGGCTTCAACTTGAAATCCGCAGTCTATTCTTACAATATGATAGAACCCATGTTTAACTAC
>CAZUMN010000088.1:0-3674 GCA_964621955.1 uncultured Thermococci archaeon | reverse complement strand
CAAAGATACAACTATTTTTGATTATATACAACATTTAGATGTTACAGTCTACTAGCCTGTTCGGCGGCCAATTGCTCTTTTAAACTTTCAATGTTTGCGTCCATTTCAGCTATCTCCAGTTGCTTTTCTTCCAATTGATCTTCCAGTGAAGCCAACTTTTCATAACTTTCCTGCAATAGCAGTGAATATTGATTATATAATTCTGTATCCTCGGTAGACTCGAGGATGTCTATTGCATCCTTAATGATTGTCTCTATGTTTTTGATTTCTATCAAAATATCAGACTCCTCCTCTTTTAATACTAGCAAATTAGCTTCGAAACCAATAATCTTAGATTGTAGTTGTATAAATCTCTCTTTCGATTTTAAATATGTAGCATTAAGTCCATTGAGTTCCTTTTCTATGGAAGAAGTATTGTTAGATAATATCGTTTGTTGTTCTTGTAATTCCGAGATTTCTACTTTAAGATCTCGCAATTCTTGATACAAACGTTGCAGTTCATCGTGGTTGTCAGATCTGATTGAGTCACTACAGGAGTTAATGACGGGAAAGATTCCCACTAATAAAATAATTATTACAAGGCGTTTCATGGAGTATAGTTATTTATATCACCAACCATCTCAAAAATATATCTGATATGGCAAATGAAATCTTTTAATTAGACTTTTTGAAGATGATGATATTTCCATCGTTAGACAGAAAGTATTCTACAGTTTATAAAGTTACGATTTTTTTGCCTTCCGATAATAAATTGTAAACATCTTTCTAAAAAAGAATCTTACTTAAAGCCGTGGCATCAGTCATTCTCTTTCCGGTCCAACATTGATCGGTATTCACTCCATACCCTAGCAGGCACAAAGCCCCCCCCCCCGGATAGTAGTTGTACTAATGACTATTGGGAAGAATTGTAAAAAATGCGATATTGCTCCGAAAAACTCTTGTTAACATAGTAATGTACCCTATTTGTACATTATTATCATAAAACACTAATAATCACTTCACATTTATTTTTGCATAGGAAAATAACTACCACAAAACAACAAGGAAATCTTTATTTTGCTGTACTTGATGTAGGATATTACTCAGCTACAGAATATTTGGGCCCTAAGACGTTGATAGGAATTTTCTTAAACCAAATAGAGAGAGTATAGTCAATATCTATCTTTACCTCTATCTTTCTTTCTAGATCATTTTTCTCGCCTATTTGTAAGAAATCAAGAAAGCTCTGATAGTCTTTTGAGTTTGTATTGATATTTTTCATATAACCTTTTTCTTTCAGCACATTTCCTTGAAATTCTACTACGAGTAAAGCTGCTTTACGAATATTATGATTTTTAGCCTCTAGAATTGTCCCAACCGTTGCTGAGATTAATTGGTATCTTAAATCCAGAATGGCTTCTGACTCAATATCTTTATCGGAATAAGCTTGACCGGTAATCAATCTTAAAGATTCCTTAATTCTTGCTTTCCGATTCTTTCCACCATCTTTATTCTTTTTCCCCTTTTCCAGCCAATCTTCTATCCTGGAATCAAACGATTCAGAGACTTTTGACTCCACGCCAACCACCCAATCTTTTGAGACGAATAGAGCATCGTGATGACGGCCGCTTCCAGTTCCATACTCTAACAGAAAATTTGTTACATGTTCCGGAAAGCAATCGCAATCGTGACATTCCCATCCCAGACTTTTAATGTATTTTTCAATTTCTGAAGGCATTTTCCCTGCTTCGCTAAGCATATATTTAGCGAACTCTTTAGCGCTTCTTCCATCAACCCATTGTGAATCTCCTCGTTCTGGTGGGGCAAATCTATACCAAGAGTCAATTGATGAGATAAAATTGGTCTTTTTAATTTTTAATTTCATGGCAATAATTGTATTTTTAAGGTTTTTGAATATCTCTCCGTTTTCTTTTCTCTGGTGCAGAGGCTCCAGGGCTTCCACTCTGATGTCGTGACATATAACAGAACAGGCACGGATGGATGTCTTCAGATCTTTATAAGGATATTGTCGAAATGCTTGTAATGCCAGGCCAGCCAGGCCTGAATCATCTCCTTCCCGACATCCCTCCCGTCCTCTGTTGCAACCCTGGCGATATACCGGCCCCATTTATCCCGGTCGTTTACGTCGACGGTCACGTTTTGCCCAAAAATCAACGAGCCGAGGTGTTCCCTGGCTTTTGATCCATAGGCTTGTTTCTTTTCCGGTGCATCGATGCCGTGTATCCTGAATTTCAGTTGGAGGTTGTCCCTGTTCAACCCCGTAAAGGTATCCCCATCAGAAATCCCGATGACCTTCACCTGGAAGGTCTGGCTGTATAAACCAAAGGGGAGCAGGGTAAGCAGGAGCAAGATTTTTAAACGATTTTTCATGTGCCGCTTATAGGATAATAGTTACTATTTAAACAATCCTCTACAAAGTAGTCCAATCATATAAAATATTCTTCTGCTATTGTTTACATAAAATATACTGATCTAGTTAATTGCATTCTTTCTTTTGAGACGTATTTTACCTTGAAATTAAAGATATATTCTATTTTTTTGTCACCTATTACTATCGGTATAAGTAGTTTAATATTTTTACCTGTATAATTGTCTATCAGTTTTTTTAAATAATCTATATGATAAATAAATAAACGACCCTCAATCCATCCATAACTACCAAAATATATATTCTCTGTGGGCACTATGTACTCAATGACCTTTGTTTTTTTGGGGATGATGGTTGGTGGTTGAAAATCATTTCTGTCTAAATAGCTAGTGCCCGTATGCATAATTCTTCCAGCTATTTCATTCATGCCGATAAATGCAGCATCATCCCATATAATTTTAATTGTGTTGTCAGTAAGATTTTCTAATGTTAATATAAGTTCTGAATCACCAAAATTCCATTTGGTTCTTATAATATCATCTTCATATGACAAAACAAAAGAAAGAGTGTCATTTTCTAGAATATGCAATATTGAAGAGGTATCCCTGGAGACATCTACAGAGGATAGCGTCATGTTCAATTTTGCAACATTTCCACAGGAACAAAAGGTTATTCCCACGACAGTTATCAAAAGGATATTTTTCATTTTTTAAAAGAATTTCGGTTTTACAGTTTAAATAACGATATAAGGCTCAGACTCTTCCTCTTTTAAATAGACGTGCCATTTGCCTTGCCAGCTCTTTCCCGGCTCTCTTAAATCCATCACCCATTAAGTTCACTTTTGAACCAAAGGTCCCACCGGTCCCGGAAATAAAAAGTTTGCACAACACAAATTGTTGTTCACGATCTATGATATAAGCGTTCATAATTGTATCACCCTTTTCAGAGATGCTGCTTACTATCAATCTAATTTGATATTTTGCCTTACCAAAATTCCCGAATCTTACAGAATGACCATAATCGAATATCTGAAGGTTTAATGCATTCATGAATTTTTGGTTGAGCTCAGGTTTATATTCCGTTTCCCATAAGGTTGCCCAATCTTCCTCAGAAAGAAGGTTTTCTCTATAAACAAAATCTGATTCACTATACCCGTGAATGATGACCTTTGACATACTTAATGTGACATCAATCTCCTTTTCATTCTGCAAAGATTTAAGTAACTCCCTCATTTCTTTATCAGAAGTCTGCGCATTTAAAGAATTTGCAGGTATGCTAAACGCCAATACTATTGTAAATAATAGGA
>CAZUMN010000087.1:0-3822 GCA_964621955.1 uncultured Thermococci archaeon | reverse complement strand
CATATATTTTCACCTTTAATAGGTTTTAATTTAATTTCTCAAAAGGGTACAATACTCTATTAACTTGAGTTATTTATAAATCTTTTGTTTTAAGAAAAGTAAAATTAAGCCTGTGTGGCCCTAAAACTACCTAAACTGGGATTCATGCCTCTTGTGATAACATCAAACGTCAACTGATGAATTATACCAGCAACATCAATTCCAATATCCTGTACTTCAGCCATGTTAAGATGTATTATCTCTGGCTCAATTACACTCATTGCTACGGGAGAGAATTTAATCACTGCCTCAAAAAGAGTTTCTATATCAAAGAATAGTGCTTCCATCCCGACTACTCCTTCCCATGCTTCACCATCACCTACTTTTTTTGCAAGCATCTTATTGATTAATACACCAGTATCATTCACAAGCTCTTTGGTCTTCTCCATTACAGCCTTCTCATCCTTTGCCCGCGCCTCAACTACAAACTTGAATAGAACCCCGCCTTGGTCAATTGCCTCTTCAATCTGCTCTTCTTCAAGTCCAATCCTATCCTGCTTTAAGCCTTCAGACTCTCCAACTCTATAGAGTGAGAGGTTATATTTATTGCAGAGCTTGTTAACTGTAGCAGACACATCACCAAATATCTCCAAGAGCTCCTTTCCTTTGATCTTTACATCCCCACTGATAATATCAATAGTAGAGGGAACAAGTCTCATACAAAGTGTAATATACTCTCTAAAAGCTGTCTTAATATCTACTTCAAGAACAGATGAGTAAAAAATTCTTCCCATCTCATCCTCATCGTCCAATGTCTCATGAAATAACTCCCTAGTTACCTTTACGTTAGTCAAGGTCTTTATCTCATCCAATAATTTGTTTAGTGAGATTTCAAGAGCTTCTCTGGAATTACTCTGAGATTCTATATAAAAAGTTGCTTCAATCATAAAATATATTCTAAAAATCTGTTTATAAAGTTTTCAACAGTTAATGGTAAAGTTTAAAATCAGGCGAAATAAAAAAATCAATATGTTTGAAATAGGAGTAGTCGGAGCCGGAAAAATAGGAAGTGGCATAATCAAAGGGTTACTTGAAAAAAAAGCCTTCAAAGGAGAAGATATTGTCCTAAGTGATGTATCGGAAGCGATATTAAATCCAATCAAAAGAGAATATGGCATAGAAGTATCATTAAAGAATAAGGATGTTTTTTCATCTTCTAAAATCATAATACTTGCTGTAAAGCCTAATCTAATTGCTCCCGTGCTTGAGGGCATCAAGAGCTTAGATCTAAATGGAAAACTTATAGTTTCAGTTGCAGCAGGAGTTCCTATTATATTTATAGAAAAAATTGTTCCAGAAGTAGCAGTAATTCGTGTGATGCCCAATATTTCCCTCTCAATAGGATTTTCACCATCCTGTTATTCGGTGGGTAAATCTGTAACAGAAAAAAATGAAAATGGATTCATTAATATCTTCAAAAATTTGGGTTCGGTTATTAAAGTCGATGAAGATAAGATGGATGCTGTGACTGGGCTATCCGGTTCTGGGCCCGCTTATGTTTTCTCGTTCCTAAAGGCACTAACTGATGGCGGAATAAAAGCAGGTCTCCCAGGTGACATATCAAAAAAATTAGCTTTAGACACACTATATGGGGCTGTATTAATGGCATCTTCAACAGATAAAAGCTTTGATGAGCTTATAAGTATGGTAAAAACGCCAGGCGGTACAACTGAAAAAGGTCTATTAAAACTTGAAGAGTATTTGATGGAAAAAGGGATAGCTGAAGCAGTTATTAAGGCCACCGAGAGGTCAAAAGAATTGGGGGGAGTATATGGAAAGTGTTAAGGACAAGGCTATTAAAGCAAAAGAGGCATTCATAAAGCTTTCTAACGCTAAAACAGGAACTAAGAATCATGCCCTTCTCCTTATGTCAAAGGCGCTAGACAATAATAGGGTAAAAATATTGGATGCCAATAAATTAGACATTATAGATGCGAAAAAATCTCTTGAAAAAGGTGAACTTACATCTTCTTTAGTAAAAAGGCTTGAAGTCACTGATTCGAAGATTGATGAGATGGTAAATGGGATTAAGGATGTTATTAAATTAGAGGATCCAGTTGGAAGAACTTTAAATGCCATTGAACTTGACTCTGACCTTGAGCTTTATCAAGTTGCAACTCCTATTGGATTAATCGGTATGGTCTTTGAGTCAAGACCTGATGTCGTTCCCCAGATTATTTCACTTGCACTAAAAAGCGGTAATTGTGTTCTTTTAAAGGGTGGCAGGGAATCTGCAAATACGAATAGAGCCATCTTTGAAGTTTTGATTGACTCAATTGATGACAAAGTCATCCCCAAGGACTCCTTCCATCTGCTTGAAAAACGAGAAGATGTAACTGAGATGTTAAAACTTGACAAATATATAGACCTTATCATTCCAAGAGGTTCAAATGAGTTTGTTAAGTTCGTCCAGTCTAACACGAAGGTCCCTGTGTTGGGTCATGCAGACGGTATATGCCATGCTTATGTCGATAGTTATTATGATGAGAAAAAAGCATTAGATGTATGTTTTGATGCGAAGACCCAGTACCCTGCAGTATGTAACGCTATTGAAACACTCCTAGTACATGCAAAATCTGCTAAAGAGTTTTTGCCAAAAATCGGGAAGATGTATAAGGGAGCAAATGTAGAAATAAGATGTTGCAATCAAAGCTTTGATATTCTAAAAGAGTTTGGTGTTAATAGGGCAAGTGAAGGTGACTGGTCAACTGAATATAACGACATGATAATCTCAATCAAAGTTGTAAATTCTATAGAAGAAGCGGTTTCACATATAAATAAGTATGGCTCCCATCACACAGATGTGATTTTAACAGAAGATAAAAAATCAGCAGATTACTTCCTAAATTTTGTTGACTCCTCGTCTGTAATGCTAAATGCATCTACAAGATTTGCAGATGGATTCAGATACGGCAAAGGTGCAGAAATAGGGATTAGCACAGGAAAAATACATGCTAGAGGGCCTACAGGCATGGAAGGAATGCTTATTTACAAATATATTTTAGTTGGAAATGGACAAAAAGTATCAGACTACGTTGGGAAAAATGCAAAAACATATACCCATAAAAAAATTGGCAAAGAATTCAAAGACTCTTTAAAATAACTTAAGAAGGAATAAAATGACCGACAGAAAAGAGCTTTTCAAAGCAGTAAAAAAAATCGTTGTAAAGATTGGAACATCAAGCCTTACCGATAAAGATGGCATGTTTAACAAAGATTTTGCTAGAGAGATTGCAAGGCAAGTCTCAATGTTAAAAATGCAAGGAAAAGACATAATCCTTGTTTCTTCTGGTGCCATAGGCACAGGTTGCGAAATTTTAGAGCTAAAAGAACGCCCTAAATCAATACCTCTAAAACAGGCGACTGCTGCTATTGGTCAGAGTATTTTAATGCACGAGTGGGGCAAAGTCTTTGAAGAGTTTGACCTTAAAGTTGCCCAGATACTTTTGACTTATGATGCATTTTCAGATAGGAAAACTTACCTAAATCTCAGGAACAGCATGTCAGTCTTGCTAGAGCTTGGTGTTATCCCCATTATAAATGAAAATGATCCCATATGCGTCCATGAAATCGGTGAAACTTTTGGAGACAATGACACCTTATCGGCCATGGTATCAAGTAAAGTTGAAGCAGATTTATTAATACTAATGACCGATATAGACGGGCTTTATACAAAAAATCCAAAGAAAGCAAAGGATGCCAAGAAAATACCCATTATTTACGAGATAACTCCAGAAATTGAAAGCTTTGGAGGTGGCGCTGGAGAAAAGGGCACCGGTGGAA
>CAZUMN010000086.1:0-3857 GCA_964621955.1 uncultured Thermococci archaeon | reverse complement strand
ACCTCACCTTCTGCTAAACCTTTGGATATCTTTCTTCCACTCAAGATCATTTGATTATCCTTCTAGTGATTCAAGTTTATTAAGTATTGAAACAATCTCCTCAGTAAGATTCTTGTATTCTTCGGAACCTGGTTGTAAAGATTCTCTTTGGATATATATCTTAATCAAGGATGCAACTAGGTCTTCCTTTTCTCCCGTCGGGGTAACTACAGGCTTTTCATCAGTTGGTTTTGTGGGTGTCACGGGGGTCACAGTTATTTTTGAGAAGAGATCCTTCAACGCATCATCAACAGTCTGACCTCTACCAAATGTCATTGACCTTGGGTCTATTGCAACGATGTCCCAAAGATTGACAGATTCTGCCCTTTGAACATATACCGAAAGAAGATATAATGGAACTGTCTTTTCCTTGTAAGTAAAGGGATAAAGTATCATGTTTCCCTGTCTTTTAGTTTCAGCCAAAAGCCTGAACTCCTCTTGATACTGACTGTTCAAAAATTCCTGTGTAATTCTCTTGCCTGTAATTTTTTCTGCCGAGATGTCAATAGCATAGAATTTTGCTTCTGAATTTTCGTCATCAAGGTATCCATACATAAGGGATGTAAGTTCTCTTGATTCAGCTCTTCTCAAGATCATTTGTAAAAATGCCGCATATTCATAATTTTCAGTTTTTGGATTTTTGGCAATGATGTTGTATATGAAATCTGTATATCTCCCGACGTTGTCCCCTAAATCAAACTCGTAGAAATTTGTCGCCTCGATATACTCTTTTGGATCTGTTATGTGGTAAGTTGTGTAGGCATCAGAAACGTAGTGGAAATAGTCATCAGGTGCCCTTAACTGGGATCTGACTTCAGCAGGGATTTCACTGCCGTCTTTAATCCATGGGTATATTTCTAGATATATATCCTTAAAGACGTCATTAGGCCCAACATAATAGGTTAATACCTCCCCAGTTTGCATATTTGTAAGGACTCTGGCTACGTTTCTCTTGTAATCAAGATTTATATAGGGCATGTAAGTTCCTGCATCAAGCCTTAAATTGTAATCTGTTAAAAAGTAAGGTTCATTATTGTACAATACTATGTAACTATCTAGATCCCTTTCAAACTCTTCTGGGAGATAAATTGAATTTCTCTCGTCTAAAGACCTGTATGGAACATAATCAAGCGATGCGTACTCTGACCAGACGCCGTAACCTTCAAGCCTAAACAAAGTTAATCCACTAATGTTTATTGTATCGACATTTAGGGTTTGAAGATTGTCTCCAAGGTTTGTCGCCCTGTCCTCCGCCAAGTACATGTTTGTTGAATAGGAATTTGTAGTTACAGTTTCTACCTCAAGCCCGTCTGAATATACATAATCAAGCTGTCCTTCTCCAAAATAAATCTTAGAAGGTATATTTGTTATTTCTCTAGTGTTTGAGTCCATGATGATTATATCATCTGTTCCAACATAGAATAAGTTCCTATTGTAGAAGTTATCTGTGACAGGCGTTTCTGGTTTTATTGTCTTGTGGGTGGCCCAATAAATCTTCTTTTCTTCTGGATCGAGGAATAAATCAGTATCAGATATAAGATAATACCTGGGGCCAAGCTGTGGTCTTGCAAGTACATATGCTGTAACATAGTCCCAAACTCTGGCTCTATCTATCAGGTAACGATTTTCGTTTAGGAAGTCCTGCACCACCATATTCTTAATTTCTGTCTGGGGCAAGATGTCCACGCTTATTCTCTCAACATTTTCAACATAGGAGACCCATCTGTTTGCGTTGATTTCTCTCTGGATGTAAGGGGTGTTTAGTAGAGGATTTCCTGCAACACTTCTACTTAGCAAGAATCCCTTTACTCCAGCGGCAGCTGTCGGTGAAACTATTAAAAGTATTACCAAAATTGCTATAATCCCGCGTTTACTAAAGAATCTTTTCTTGTAATCTTCAACGTTTGCTTCAGTGAGTTTCATATCTGCTATGCTCTTTAATGTGGGCATAAAGACTAGTGCCGCCACAAGTAATGCGGCCTTGACAATCCCGGGCATGAACAATGCTACTAGGGATATCCCGCTCATTATTCCAAGTTCTGTTCTATCCCTTGAAACTACAAGATTCATTAATCCAATGCCTACAAGAATCAAGGATTCAATAACCCAACCAATCTGTAGGAAATCAAGTATTCCAAACTTGACATAATCTGGATTATAGATATAGAATGTGAATACGTTACTGAAAAAGAGAAGTGCTGAGAATGCAACTAGGGCGAGAAATAAGATTACTGCAGTTACGGTCATATGTGTTTTTTCTAAAACAATTTCTTTTGGCTCTTCTCTTACTGTCCCATCCTCAAAAACTCTGCCCAATCTCCTAGCCCTTTCGAAGAATAGATTTGCGATGTAGGGAAGTGCCACTACCAAGGTCAAAAGGAAAAGAATGCCTTTCCCTATATTGATCAGATTGAGATAGAGGTAGCTTTGATAGAAGCTGTCTGTGTTATATATAAAATCCATGATAAGTGGTCTTGTAATTTCAGGAAGCTGCTGTAAATAAAGGGCGTATCTCAGATATAGAACAGGGACTGGCATGAAAATAAAAATCAAAAAGAATATTAGGAGATAGATAAGCTTTCCAGCAGTATTCTTTCCAACTTCCTGTTTTATTAAGTTTCTTAGTGGCGTCACAAAGAACATTATCAAAAATATGATTAGGGCCAAAACTAAACTCCAGACAACGCCTATAGCATAAAGAGAGAGCTTTACCATAAACTGCTCATAAAACAATGTGTAGAGAACTTTCAAGTTAAAGTAGAGTGGAATTCCAAAGAAGTATCCAATTACTAGAGCAAAAACAATGAAATATAATAATCCTTTAGGGTTAAATCCCTTTCCATTTTTTTTAGATTCTTTCTTCATAATCTCCAATAAGAGTTAATCCTTTAAATAATTTACCCGGTTAAATGGGAAAGTTTTAATACTAAATTATTCTAGAATATATAAATTAAGATTTGCTTGAACGGATTGTGAAAGTATGTATAAATCAATAAAAGACCACGATATGCTCTATAAAAAGATTGAAACTTTTTTGACTAAAAAAGGAGCAATAAAAATTTCTATTTTTGGTTCTTATTCTAGGGGTGATGAAACTAAAAGTAGTGATATTGACATACTAGTTGTTTTCTCCGATAGAAAAAGTCTTTTTGATTTAGTAGAAATTGAAGACCAACTTGAAGAACTAATTGGTATTAAAGTTGACTTGTTAACAGAGAAATCTATTAGCCCTTATTTGATTGATGATATCAGAAAAGAAATGGTTGTGATTTATGGGTAAAAATAATCTTGCATACCTAAAACATATTATTGATTCCATCGAAAGAATAGAAGAGTATATTTTTGAAATAGATTATGATGAATTCATGGAAAGTTCACTAATACAAGCCGCAACTATAAGGGAAATTGAGGTAATAGGAGAAGCAACAAAGAATTTAGAAACTTCATTTAAGAATAATTATAGAACAATACCATGGAGAAAAATGAGTGGGATGCGAGATAAATTAATTCATGAATATTTTGGTGTAGATTTAGATGCAGTTTGGGATACTTTAAAGATAGATATTCCCCCACTAAAAGACAAAATATATGAAATTATAAATAACATCGAATAATATCTTATTATCTTAATGAAACATCCCCGGAATATACTTTGATTTCTCTTTCCTTTGTCTTTAAGATTAATGCCCCGTTCTCATCGATATCTTTTGCCATACCTTCGTAATTTTCATTTATCCCAATTATCTTAACATTTTTACCGAGCGTATCTGAATTATCTTTCCATCTTCCAATTATCAAATCAATTTTGCCATTTAGAT
>CAZUMN010000085.1:0-3875 GCA_964621955.1 uncultured Thermococci archaeon | reverse complement strand
GTAAGCTTTGTTGAACCTGTAGAAAAAGTATTTTCTAAGAGAATCTCCAGGTTAATTAGAAAAATCAACTCAATTTCTTACTACAACTTTTATTCTCAGGAGAATATTCGGTATATATTCACTGAATCACACGGTAGTTCCGTATCTGCTTATCTTTTCTATATTATGAATAACCGTGTATAAAATCCATTGGATATTCACTTTACTTTTTGTCCTTAAAGTAAACCTGTTTAGATTTTTACAACTTCGGATATTGCCAAATACAGGCTCAACTATACCCATCCTTCTGCTGTAGATTTCACGGCCTTCAATTGTATCAATTTTTGATTTCATTTCTTCGGAATAGTTGCGATCAAAATATTTCTCAACTACATAAAGAGTTCTATATCGTGTCTTATCAGATCGGAGACATTTATTTCTCAATGTGCATTCATTACAGTTGCTTCTTGATGAGATATATCTTCTCCCCTCGGTGTTCGCAAGTTTCTGTTTAACAGAATATTTCAGAATTTTACCAGCAGGGCATGTGAACCTGTCGCATGCTTTATCATATATAAAGTCATCTTGTGTGTATGGTTTATCAACATGATTTTTATGCCTGTTCATCGTTAAAAACCTGGGATCACGTTTGCGAAATTGCTGGTCCGGAATGTATGCATCTATTTCTTCTGAGGACAGGTATTCAAGATTCTCCTCCTTGAATGATCCTGTATCTGCTATAATCCTTTTTCCTTTATAATAATCAGAGCCAAGACCAATAGCTTTTGAGTTTTTCTTTGCTCCTTCAATCATTGGTATAAGGAGATCATGCTCCTGACCCGATCCAAACGCTTCGGCATTAACTATAACCTGATGTTTTGCATCAACAAGTGCTAAACCGTTATATCCTTGTATTACACCATGCGATGTTTTCATCTTCGCACTCTCGTTATCAGTGATATTACTCTGTGATTCACCGCTTCTTGTTTTTAACTTTGGTGTTTGTTCTTCCAGAAACATTTTTATCCTGTCTGCCTTTTTCACAAGGCGTTCAACTCTCTGTTCGATATTTACGGTATTATTCTCTTTAGCATGAAAATCGTCAGTGTCGTTTTCAATCTGCTTTTTTAAAAGAAAATCCACGGTGGATTCAAGTTTCTCTTTTTTTTTCTTCAAATCAGAAAATGTCCCGCTGTTCTCCTTAGCTGCGTTTGAACTCATCTTACATCCGTCAAGAGCAAACTCGGTTCCACCTAAAAGATTCATCTCATTACATACAAGCAGCACGTTAGTGAATATCGTTTTTACATCATCTTTCATATCTCTTATAAAGGATGCTATAGTTGTAAAATCGGGCATGCTGTCTGCTGATAAAGCTCTGAATATTATATTTTCGTGGCAGGCTTTCATTATCATGCGTGATGAAACTATTCCACGGGAATATGCCAGCAGAACTATTTTTAATAATATTGCCGGATCATAAGCTGGAGCGCCTGTAAAATCATTTCTGTATTTCTTTGATAGTCCTGAAAGATCAATCCTGTTATCGACCATCCAGTTTATAGTATGTTCAATTGTTCCCGGGAGAATCTGTGTACTGAAATTCACGGGTATCATTACTCCCTGCTCGTATGAATAGTATTTATATCGGGCCATTGTTTTCTCCAATGACCGATATAAAGCATAACAGCTGTTATATTTCAATTAATTTTTACTTTTTCTACAGACTCGTTATATGACGTGGCTACATTAGTAAAAGTATTGAACCTCCCCCGATATTGTAGACATTAAGTTAAGCCGAAAATATAATAGATTGGAGGCTTAAGATGTCAGAGAGAACTAAATTTAGTAAAGAATTCAAGAAGGAAGCAGTTGAATTATTGAGGAGTAGCGGCAAGACATCCCTTGAGATTGCAGGTGATTTGGGCATCAACAGAGATAACCTTCTTCGCTGGAAAAGAGAATTTGAAACAGAAGAACGAAATACCGGAAGAATAAGTATAAATCCTGAAGATAGTGAAGAGATAAAAAGATTAAAGAAAGAAATGTTAATTTTAAAGCAGGAGCGTGACATTCTAAAAAAGGCTCTGGGCATATTCTCGAAACCGGAAGAATGAAATATGAATTCATTAAAAAACATAGTAATGAATTTCCTGTGTCGAGGATATGCCAGATAATGGAAGTGAGTAAAAGCGGATATTATGCCTGGCTTAGATGCCCGAAGAGCAAGCGGGCAATTGAAGATGAATTTATACTTGAGCGAATTATTGATTCATATGACTCAAGTGGTGGGACATATGGGAGTCCCAGAGTATATCAGGATTTGAAAGATGAAGGGATTAACTGTGGCATTCATAAAGTAGAAAGATTGATGCATGTTAATGGAATATGGGCTAAAACTGTGAAGAAATTTAAAGCAACCACGAATTCCGGGCATTCATATCCCGTAGTTGATAATATACTGGACAGGAATTTTACAGTAGAAGAGAAAGATAAGGTCTGGGCCTCTGATATTACATATATAGAAACGTCAGAAGGATGGTTATATTTATGCATAATCATGGATCTGTTTTCAAGAATGATTATAGGGTGGTCAATGGCCAATCATCTGAGAGCTGAACTTGTTTGTGATGCTTTTAACATGGCTTGTGAGAGAAGGAATCCCGGAAAAGGTTTCATCTTTCATTCAGACAGGGGTATTCAATATGCCAGCAGTTCATTTCGGGACATATTAAAGCCATGGAAATGTATTCAAAGCATGAGCAGGAAAGGAAATTGTTGGGATAATGCCTGCGCTGAATCATTCTTTCATTCTCTAAAAACTGAGGAAGTTTATTTTCATAAGTATAGAACAAGAGATGAGGCTAAGAAAAGTATATTCAGGTATATTGAAGTATTCTATAACAGAAAAAGAAGGCATTCTCATTTAGGCTATAAAAGCCCTGAGGTTTTTGAACAACTTGGAATTAAAAAATCAGCTTAACAAAGTGTCCACTATTTCGGGGGAAGATCAAACAGATAAGCGGGACGCCATTCATCTGGCACGATTTTTAAAGTATGCGGTGATGACTGGAGAAAAATTGCCTGAGGTCTATGTACCATCAAAAGAAGTACGTGAGCTGCGTAGATTGTTTGCGACACATGAATTTTTAAAGAAACAGAATGTTATGAACAAAAACCGAATTCACTCACTTTTAAAACAACATGGTTATAAATATCCAAAGGAAAGTCTTGATAAAAAAGGTGTCAAAGAAAGTATTTTGGCTATGTCATTAAGTGAGACACTGCGAATGGAGATCGGTCTGATTTATAATAATGTGGAAAGACTTACCGATATGTTGAAAATTATTAAAGAAGAGATATTGATAAAGGGAGTAATTTTTCATAAGGAAATTAAAATTCTAACAAGTATAAAAGGAATTAGCGTTTACATGGCTATTGGAATCATGTCGGATATAGCGGATATAAATCGTTTTCCGAATGTAAAACGATTTTGCTCATATTTAAGATCCGCTCCCAAGGTCGATTCATCGAATCAGACAACGAGAATTGGACGTATAAATCGCCAGGCTCGGAAATTGACAATGAATCTACTAATTGAATCAGTCATACATTTTAAGTCGTGTGATAAATTTAAAACATTTTATGATAAAAAGAAAAGTGGCAAAAGTGCGGGTAAAGTCAGAATTGCTTTAGTCAGGAAAGTTTTAGTCGCTATATATCATATGTTAAAAAAAGAAGAATATTTTTATTATATCGATAACAATTCACATCATATAAAATTGGATTTATATGAAAAATATTTAAAAAAAGTTGCTTGAACGATTGACTTTTATCATAGATGGATGGCAGTTGTAAAGTCTTGATTTGGCCGTTTCAGCTAACGTCGTGCTTAT
>CAZUMN010000084.1:0-3885 GCA_964621955.1 uncultured Thermococci archaeon | reverse complement strand
ATGTCTTTTTCTGCAAGTTTCTTATAGGTAATGTCTTCTGAAACTTTTATGAAGTGGGTTATCTCGCCTATTGAGTTTTTGACAGGGGATATAGATGCTGACTCCCAGTATAATGTGCCATCCTTTTTCCTGTTGTGGAACTCCCCTTTCCAGATTTTTCCAGAATTTATCGATTTCCAAAACTCTTCAAAATGTTCCTTCGGCATAAAACCTGTCTTAAGGATTCTTGGGGTTTTGCCCAATGCCTCTGAGAAATCATAGCCAGTAATTTCGATAAACTTTGGATTCACATATTCGATAGTGCCTTGTTTATCCGTGATCACTACTATTGTAGGTGCCTGCTCTATAGCGTTATACAAAAGATTTATTTCTTCATCCATCATTTTTTTACTAGTTATATCTCTTCCAACGGACTGAAATTCGAGGATATTACCGATTTCATCAAATACTGCCTTGTCTGTCCATTCCACCCACCTTGCTTCCCCATTAGAAAAGATGAATCTATTTTCGATAGTTTTTATTGGAGTATCTTGATTAAACGATTTGAAATGTTCCAAAAGCTTTTTCATGTCTTCTTCAGGTGTGACTGGACCATTTTTTATATCAGGAATTTTTTTCCCTATAATTTCTTCTTTTTTCAATCCCAGATACTTGCATAGTGCATCATTAGCAAAAATATGGGTTCCATCAGGTAAGATCCTTGCAATGAACTCAGTCTGCCCCTCTACAATAGTTCTATAGTTCTCTTCGCTTTCCTTAAGCTCATTTATCATCTTGTTCCTTTCAAATGCAGACCCTAAAATTTCTGAAAAAAGAATTATTATGTCAATGTCCTCTTTCGCCCACGATACATATTCAAATACGTTGTCAAATCCGACAAATCCGTACAATTTAGTTTTAACATAAATAGGGACTACTAGAAAAGACTTTATACCCCACCCTTCCAAAGTTTCTTTTTCATTTGATGCTTCAGGGGGAAGTTTTGTGACATCCTTTACCAAGATAACTCTATTGTTTTTTATATTCTCCATCCACCAGGGGAAAGCTTCTGCTGGGACGCCTTTTAGATACCCTATTTGAGGAGAAACTCCGTTACCGCACCACTCGTGGGTATTGTCTATCTTTGTAAGATCTTGGTTAAATTTGAAGACATATACTCTGTCCGATTTTGATATTTCTCCGAGCTCATTCAAGGAAAGATTTATGTTTTGATCTAGATCTTCAGCTTTTGTAAATCTTTTGGAGATTGTTGCAATTGTTTCTTCATAAAGCAATCTGTGCTTGATTTTTTCTTCAGATTTTTTTCTTTCCGAAATATCTCTTGCCACTATCAAGATGGATTCGATTTTTTCATCTGTGTAAATCGGAGAAGTATTCAACTCAAAAGGTATGCTCTCCCCATCTTTTGATATTACATCAACTTCATATTTGGGGAGATTTTCAACGCCATTTAATCTTTGTTTTATCCTCTCGACGGCATCGGCATAGGATCTTGGAGATAGAAAATCCTTGATGTTCTTTCCAACTATTTCATGGTCAGTATATCCAGTGTGTTTTTCAACGCTCTTGCTCATGAAAATAAATTTCCCATCCATATCTATTCTAAAGACAAGATCGTTTGTATTGTCTACTATCAATCTATAATTCTCTTCGCTTTTCCTTAAGGCTTCTTCTGCATTTTTCTTTTTAGTTATATCCTTGACCTGCGAGATAAAGTAAAGGGGCGAACCTTTTTCATCCTTTACAAGAGAGCTTGAAACTTCTGCCCATACTATATTGCCATCCTTATTGGCATACCTCTTCTCAAATACAATATTTGAAGATTTTCCTTCTACGGCATTTTTAATAAATTCTGGGCCTTTACTTCTGTCCTCTTCATATGTAATAGTACTTGTGTTCAATCCTTCAAGCTCTTCTTTGCTGTAACCTAAAATTTCGCAAAGCTTCTGATTGACTTTTGTGAATTTGCCTTTTAGATCTACTATGCACATGCCGATATTTGCATTGTTAAAAGCCAGTCTGAATCTTTCTTCGCTTTCTATGAATTCAGAATGCATCTTCTTTTGTTTTTTTCTTATTTCGCAATCTTTTATTTCTCTTTCAACAGCAGGAACCAATCTTGAGAGATTGTTTTTGGAGATATAATCAACAGCCCCCTTCTTCATCGCTTCCACTGCAGTTTCCTCATCAATTTTTCCAGAAACCAGTATGAACGGTATGTCAAGTCCAGTAGTTTTTAGTATCTCTAAGGCCTTTATCCCTATAAATCCCGGCATTGAATAGTCAGAAATTATAACATCCCATTGTTCCCTAGAAAGAGCTTCCTGCATTTTTTGCGACGAATGCACTCTTTCATAATGAACCTTGTAGTCCTCTTTTTTGAATAATTTTAAGATTAGTTCGACATCTTCTTCTGAATCTTCAACTATAAGAGCTCTGATGAATTGTTGCTCTATTGAACCACCTTTAAGAATTGACTATATGAAATTAAATGCCCTCTATTTAAATTTTACTAAAAAGATTTGTAAGACTTATTTTAATTTATCCCCATGATTTCATGAATTTTACTGTGAAGATAGCACCACTTGGTTTATTGTCTTCCACTGTAATACTGCCACCATAACGCTCAATGACTTTTTTCACTATGAAAAGTCCAAGACCGCTCCCTTTGTTCTCGCCAAAACTTGCCCCTTCGTCAAAAATATTCTTTTTTAAATTGTCAGGGATACCATTACCATAGTCTATAACTTTTAAGATGCAATATTTTTCTTCGTTTTCTATTTTGAAGTCAATTTTATCTGTTTTCCCATGAAAAATAGCATTACGGACTAGATTATCAATTACAGAATTAAGTGCTCCATCTGCAACAACATTACAATTCCCAGAAATTGAGAAGTTTATATTGGGGTAGTTTTTGATTACTTCATTTATTAAATCTTGAAGATTGTATATCTTCATTTGCCCACCTGAAGTTACAGCTTGCTCAAGCTCTCTCATCTTTTCAATTAGATTAACTGACTTGTATATTGTTTTTATCATTTTATCTTTTAGACGATTGTCCCCAGTCTCTATCAAATCACATATAGACATGACTACAGTGAGTTCATTCAATATGTCATGCCTCAATATTTTGTTTATTACTTTAAGAGTATCATTTAATTCTAATAATTGTTTTTCATATAATTTTCTAGTTGTTATGTTGTGGACGATCCCACGGTAACCAATAATCTCCCCTTTATTGCTCCGCCAAGCAGAAAAAGAAATAAGGCAATTAATTTTCTTTCCTTTTTTAGTAATTAAATCTAGGGGATATTCTTTAACTGAACCTAATTCGGCGACTTTATTTTGAAATTCAATTCTATCCCCTGGGAATTCATAGAAATCAAGGATATTTGAGCCAATCAATTGATTTAGAGGGATATCAAGTAATTTTGCTGAAGCTTCATTTGCAGCGATAATTTTACCATCTAACTCCGTAGTCCAGATTGCATCCATCGATTCCTCAAATAAAGTTCGATACCTCTCTTCACTCTCTTTTAGTACTATAGATGATTTTTGTATATTTTCAATCATTTCATTAATATTAGAGGCAAGCGAATCAATCTCATCGTCCCCGTGAATATTTAATCTAGAAGAATAATCCTTTTTTGTTGATATTTCCTTTACTCCTTTTTCGAGAGTGAAGATTTTTGAAAGGATTCCCTTTTCTAGTACTAGAAGGAATGCTATCTCAAAAAGAAGACCGAATCCCAACATTCCCCCTAAAAAATAGAATCTTGCTTTCTTTAATGCTAAGTATATATCCCTGGGCACTTCAATTTCAAGTAGGAGCCCTGGTGCCCCGTATATATCTTTCAGGATATAATAGCCATTAATTGTAGAATC
>CAZUMN010000083.1:2912-4048 GCA_964621955.1 uncultured Thermococci archaeon | reverse complement strand
CTATAAGAGAACATGTTGTAAAAAAAATAGGGCCTATTGCAAGACCAAGAAAAATAATATTTACAAGTGAACTACCAAAGACTAGAAGTGGGAAAATAATGAGAAGACTCCTTAAAGACATTGCAGAAGGTAAAGTTCTTGGCGATACAACAACACTTACAGAACCTGAAGTCATTGATACATTAAAAAAACAGTATGAAGTTATTGAAGGTTAATAATCTAAATTATCTCCAATATCTCTCACTTTATCTTTTTTTCTTTTCTCTAAATACTTGTATACAATTGAATGTGGTTTTCCTTCCAATATCATCTCTAAAGCTTCTTTTGCATCTGCGGCACCGTCATAATCTCCTATGACAGAAACAGTTTTACCGTAAACACAAATATCTGTATTTGTAAGATCTTCAATTGTTTTTCGTGTGTTACCATCTTTTCCAATGATCCGGCTCCTTTGTCTTTCCCATGCTTTGGAAGATTTTCCGAGGTAATCCGGAAGATAAAGCATTTCAAAGATAAAGACGTCACTAAAAATTTTAGAAGCTTTTTCAAAAGGAAATCCCCTTCCAATGGCTCTGACAATGTCTCGCGCCTTCCATAAATTTAAAGGTTCTTCTGCACCGTCCTTTTGAAAAATTCTGACAAGACCTTCTTCACTGTCAATTTCAAGTTTTACTGAAAGCCTCTTCTCAATATGCCTCTTAACTTCGCCTTCTTTTCCAATAAGAACGCCTAATCTATCCTGAGGTATCTTTACAAATTCTTCACTCATTTAAAATCCCCTTTAACGTTTCATTCACTTCAGGCATTTCAATATAATTTGAAAAATATCTAGTGATATTTTCGATATCTCTTTTGAGGAAATCCTGTGCCATAATACTATCCTTTATAGTTCCCTGTGCAAAATCAATGAAGTAAATCTTTTTACCTATAAGTATATTATATTCGCTTAAATCAGCATGGACTAGTCCTGCTTTGTATAATTTATCAACATTATCTATTATAAGATTAAAATCCTTTTCAGGCTCTTTTGATTTATTATCCTTTAAAGTAGGATACGCCTTTGTATTTTTACCTAAAAATTCCATTATCAAAACATTGTTTCGTGTTAGGATTGGTTTAGGAACATTAATAACTTC
>CAZUMN010000083.1:0-2812 GCA_964621955.1 uncultured Thermococci archaeon | reverse complement strand
TCTTCTTTTCTTTCATAAACATCTATATGATCTTCAATGTCGCCCATAATCTAAAGAGTCATGTAGCCGTTATCAATTAGCCACTTAGTCTGGGCCCTTGAATATCGGTATATGATATTTCCTCTTTCATCACCCTTAAGTTCCCATGGTTCAACTAGGACAACCATGCCCATTTTAATCCACAGTCTTCTCTTAAATTTCCCTGGAACAGAGCAAATCCTCTCTTTTCCATCTGTACACCTAACTTTCATTCTGCCTGCTCCAAGCATCTGATCGACAACGCCCAATACTTCTCCCTTTTGAGGAGTTCTCGTTCTCTGGACCTGTTCCTCATCACCAGTAGTTCTAGGTTGATATTTCAGATAATCCCTCCTATATAGACCTTATCTCACTTATAATTTCAACAAGATAATCAATAACGGATTTCTTCAAATCCATTGGATGGACTTCCTTTGATAAGTAAGCCCTTTCAAGTGAGTCGTATGAATCAAACTCTACATTGCCCCCGTATTTTTCCGATCTTTTTATTTCAAAAGCACCGGTAATCTTTGGGAAGAGTATAAGACGGGCTATTTGAAGTAGAGGATTCTCCTCCTTTACCCCCATAGGACAATATGCCTTATTAATTTTTTCCTTAATAGCTTGTTCTTCATCCCTAACTGAAATCATGCTTTCAGGCTTTGAGGAACTCATTTTGTCACCAGGGCCCGTGAGTGAAGAAATAAGCGGGGTATGTAGACATACAAATGGCTTATAGTTTATTTTTGAAGAAAGCTCTCTGCCGAGCATATGGATCTTCCTCTGCTCAATTCCTCCAATGGCTACATCTACTCCTAAGTATTTAATATCTACAATCTGTAAGAATGGGTATAGAACCTGGGATACTCTTGCATGTTCAATATCTCTTGCGATTACCTGCATACTTCTAAGGGCCCTATTAATAGTTGTATCTAAAGATAGGTTGAATACATCATCAATATACTCTAATGATCTTTCAAAAGATGATCCCAATACGTATTCAGCAGACTTTAATCCAAATGATTTAAAGGTCTCTTCCCATATTGAGGTCTGCTCGTGTATCCATTCCCAGTCCCCTTTTCTATTGAGCCACGTGTGCCAATCTGCAAATAAAACTTTTACTTTAAAGCCAGCCTTCTCCATATCTTTCAATTTTGACATTGTCACAAGATGACCAAGATGAACATCACCTGAAGTTTCATAACCACAGTAGCATACCGGCTCATTTTTAGTATTCAATAGCTCAAGTAGCTCTTCTTCTGTTACAACTTCTTCAGCATTTTTGATTATAATCTCTAATCTATTGTCCATGGCGAACACCTATATTATTAGTATTTATTTCTTTCTCATTTCGTGAAATTTAAGATAGAATAACAGATAAATAAATTTTGGGATGTCTAAAGCAGTGAAATGAGATTTTTCATCTCCATAAATCGTTTCAATCGATACTTCTTCAACCCTCATATGAAACTTTCCCACATAAGACAAAACTTCTGTTTCTATATTGTATCTTTCTGATTCTAAATGCATCTTCTCTAAAAATTCTCTCTTGATGGCCCTATATCCCGATTGAGTATCTCGTATATTAATGCCAAAAAATAATCTTATCAAAGCAGTTGAAATAAAGTTTGATATCTTCCTAACAAATGGCATGGTCTTTGTGTTTCCTAAAAATCTTGAGCCTATTGTGATATCGGCCCTACCTTTTTGGATAGGCTCGACAAGTTTATAAATATCTTCTGGCCTATGTTGAAGATCCGCATCAAGAAAAACAATAATATCTCCTTTTGCTATCGAGGCCCCAGTTCTCATTGCCCTCCCTTTACCATAATTAACATCATGAGTTACAATCTTTGCACCTGCTTTTTTGGCTATCTCTCCAGTTCTGTCTCTACTTCCATCGTCCACAACTATTTTTTCAAAGATATCTTTTGGTATTCTTTCTACTACCTCACGAATGCTTCGCTCTACGTTGAATGAAGGGATAATTACTGAAACTCGGCCCATAAAAAAGGAATAAAAAGAAGATTTATAAGCCTTAAGATGGTAGAAAATATCTCTTAGAGCGTAAAATGATCTAATTCACAATATTTTAATAAAAAGTTTTATAAGGCAATGAAAAGGCTTTAAGAAAAAGGTGAGTTCATGAAGAGAAGAATCAAAAATCTTTTGAGGAGCGTCAAGAAAAGTGGAGCATACCCTCAGAAGGTTAATTTCAAGAAGAGGAAAAAAGAGAAGTATTATCCAGCACTCAGAAGCTAAACACAACTTTTTTAATATATTATTTTAATTAATTTATATGATTTCTAAAAAAAGAATCTTATATTTTGCTTCTTTTTGTCATACTATAACGCATGCAATGACTTTGACTCTTGCACCACTTTTACCCTTGATAAGGTCAGAGCTAAATCTTACAAACACTGAAACTGCCTCTTTTGCTTTTATCTCTTTTTTAGCGTTTGGAGCACTTGCTTTACCATCAGGACTACTCTCTGATAAGGTAGGCTCCTTAAAAGTCATGAAAATTGGGCTTGGTTTATTCTTATTATCTATTGTAGGCATAGTTTTATCAAATGACCCCCTTGGTCTATGGTTGTCTTTATTACTGTTGGGCGTAGGAGCAGGGACCTATCACCCTGCAGGGCTATCACTTGTGTCTAAGCTTTACCCAAAGGATATGGGCAAAGCCATGGGATTCAATGGTTTGTTAGGGAACTTAGGTGAATCCTCTTCTCCCATAATAGCTGCTGCAGTTGGGGTCTACATTGGATGGAAATATCCTTATCTATTTTGG
>CAZUMN010000082.1:0-4091 GCA_964621955.1 uncultured Thermococci archaeon | reverse complement strand
ATGCGTATAAGCTTTTAATGAAGTTTGGATATGAGTCAAAAACAAAGGCCAGATCAGGAGCGCCATCGGATGAAATCTTAAAGGAAGCAGAAGAAGGTAAGTATGAGCTCATAATTATGGGGCAATATGGATTCTCCAGATCTCATAGGGATGCTCTTGGGAAAGTTGCATCTATAGTTGTCAAAAACTGTAAGATACCTGTTTTGATTATAAAATAATTCTATTTTTTATTTTATCTAACCATTATTCTGAGATATATGGATTTTTAATATACCATTAGAACATAATCCTTCATACAGCGCCGACAAATCAACGATAAGTTTTATATTCACGTTAGAAATATTAGGATTATCTGTACTGATATTCGTCTTTGCACCTATTTTACCTGTATAAAATATTATTAAAATTAGGCTGCTTAGTGTATTAAGGTATGTAGATATGGAAATAAAAAATTCCGGTTTAAATGAGATATTGGACAACCTTTCTCAATTTAAATCATCAATAAAGAAGCTTGAGGATCAGGGAGTTGATGTTTCAGCTCTAAAAAAAGAGTTGAATCATATATTTGATAAGATAGAAAAGTATAAAGACGAATGCAACGACGAAATACTCCCAAAAATTAGAAAAGAGATTTCCACAGATTGTCTTTTTTTAAGGAAGAAGATTATAGACTCCATAAAAACTCAGATTGACGATATAATTAAATACGAAATCCATAAATCTTAGGTCTCGTGTTTTTCACTTTACTCTCTTTTAAAAATGTTTAATTCTATAAAGAATTTTTCAATTTCAAAATAAAAGTAGTTCCTTTGGGGATATTATTCTCAAATGAGACTTCTCCCCCATACCTCTCAATTGTCTTTTTTACAATGTAAAGGCCTAGGCCCATCCCTTTATTATCGCCATAGCTAAATCCTTCATCAAATAGTTTATCTTTTATTACATCAGGTATCCCTACACCGTTGTCAGATATTTTAATAATACAATAATCACTTTTTTTCTCCATAGAAATGTCAACTTTGTCAGCTTTCCCATGGATTACTGCATTTCTTAAAAGATTATAAAAAACAGAGATTATTGCTTCATCAGCTAAAATCTTACAGTCTCCTTCAATCCTAAATTTAATCTCTGGAAAACTTATTATTATCTCTGCAAGTTTTGTCCTGACTTCATATGGCTTAAGTTCCCCGCCTGATGAAATTGCCGTTTCTAGGTCTCTCATCTTATTTACAAGCTCAACACTTTTTTCAATTGCCGAAAGCGCCCTATTTTTTAGAGAAATATCTTCAGTTTTTATCATTTCTAGTGACAGCATTATAACTGTGATATTGTTTAGAATATCATGCCTTAGGATCTTGTTTAAGACTCTTAATGCTTGATTCAACTCTATTATTTTTTCCTCTCGGAAATGTTTTTCATTCACATCAGTCATTAAATGGACAAAATAACAGTTATCCCCCACTAAGATCTTGCTGACACTAACATCATACCACCTTTTTGTAATAGCATCATCAAAAAAAGTTGTATTGCCCGCTATTCCATCTTTAACGCAATTCATTACACAAAAATCCGGAGCTTTAGGGGTTTTATGGTGAACTTCATAGCACTTCTTTCCAATAACATTTCCATATTTCTCTTTCACTTTCTTATTTGCAATTAGTACTGTATTCTTGTCATCTAAGACCATTACATAAGTATCTATTTGATCGAATATCTCTTCCATTAGAGTCTGTTTTTCAATGTTCTTGAGATCTTTCGCTTTCATGGAGCATACCTACTTTCAAATCAATAATAAGTAAATTAGAATATTCTAAATATATTTGGGCTATTATTTAAAGTTAATTATCAGAAAATACTTCAAAATTTTTAGGTGTTTTTTGCTGTTCTATGGGGCATTGTTTTTCATATGATTTTTTGCATACTCATATGCCTTTTTTATTCTCGTGTTGTACTTACTCTTCTGCTCAACTAGCTCTTCAAAGCTATTATTATATATATGTTCTTTTATCAGCTTCATTTCACGCATGAATATATTCAAGTTATGAATTGCAAGGTAAGCCTGTGGAACGCTTGTCGCCCCAAGAAAATCTTCCATTCCTAGCCCCTTACAGATAAAACAATCACATTCTGGAATGCTCCCCGTTTTTCTCATCCTGACCCTTTTCAAAGTTTGCGGGTGTATGTACTCCTTGTAGATTGACGCCACAAGATAGGTCCAAGAATCCATGGTCTCAACTCCCATAAAACTCAATGCATAAAGCATTGGAAATCCTGTGACTCCAAATATATGGAGAGGTTTTTCCCGCTCATGTGCATGGATTTTGGCTCTATGGATTAATTCAATAAGTGTCTTAAAGTCATTTTTTCTCGGGACAAGGGAGCCCATAGCATAGCCGTCAAAACCGCTATCAAGTTTTGAAAAATACCAGTCTATTTCTTTATTTGAAAATCCGTGAACGCAAGAGTATAGGAGCATCTCTTTTCTCTTTTTATTTTCAAGAGCTAAATTGGCGCTGTCAATACTTTTTTGAAGCATCGCCATGTAATCGGATCTTTCAACATTCAAAGCCACTGGGTAATCAAAGGTCGCAGCAACATCGGCTTCAAGATTTTCCTGAAATCTTAGCACATCAATAGGGTCCCTATCAATTCCTTTCTTCATCGATTGGAATCCTCCTGAATCAACAAATATCGGTTTTTTTTCTGAAAAAAGCCTGTGAAATCCATCTTTGACCTTTTCTTCATATTTTGTGTTTCTAACATACTCTAATGAGAAAAGACTAGCCTCTGAAAGCTTCCAAGGTGGGGTGACTCGCTCTTCAATAAATACATCCCATACACCATATGTCAATGCACATACCGGCAGTAGTGCAGGTGTTTTGATGTCTCCGTGAGCCGTCTTAATCCTAGAAATTGCGTCCATTGAATCCGAAAAGGTTTTAATTATAGAGCTTTTTATATCTTTTTAGTGAACATGATCGATATTGAGGAAAAATTGGAACTCCTTTCTGATGAAGAAGGGGCATATGTCGGCAGAAAAAAGAGTATATTTGAGAAGTATAAGAGTAAGGCTGCCCTATATATCGGTAAGGTTAATGAGACAGGTAAGCAGTTACAGAACTATTTCAACAAGAAGGTCCTTCTTGATAGTATTAGTCCCCACGCAATATTCATCTGTGGGATGAGGGGAAGTGGCAAATCCTATACCCTTGGGGTCATCGTTGAAGAAATGGCCATGAAAAACGATGGCGTTGGCATCCTGATAATTGACCCAATGGGAATATTCTGGAGCATGAAGCAAAAGAACAAGATGGCCAACGAAGGTGAGATGCTTGAGCGCTGGGGATTAAAGCCTACAGGTATAAAAAATGTTAAAGTCTTTATTCCAAAGGGTTACGTCAACAAAGCACCTAAAGAAACATGGGATGATGTTTTCAAAATTAAACCTTCGGAGCTAAGAGTTGAAGATTGGTGCCTTACCTTTGATATCGAGCGATTTGACACGATGGGCCTTCTAATCGAACGGGTTATTGAAAAAACAAAAACAGGCTACACCACCATCGATGAAAAACAGATAGCAGGACTTGGCGATGATTACGACATTGAGGACATGGTGAAAACAATTGAAAATGAAGAAAGCATATCTTCCCGTGATGGGGGATTTAAAGAAAATACCAGAAGGGCGCTAAATGCAAGACTCACAGGAGCGATACAATGGGGTATATTCGATAAAAAGGGAACAAAGCTTAATGACCTATCTAAGAGGGGTCAAGTTTCTGTAATTGATGTGAGCTTTTTAGAGGACAATGTCAGGGCGCTTGTTGTTGGGCTTCTTTCAAGAAACATCCTGAACACTAGGAAAGTCATCTCAAGACAGGAAGCTATGGGCGACATTAACCTCATTGGAAATGTACCTGTGACATGGCTTATGATAGATGAAGCCCACATACTTGTGCCAAGGGGGGGAAAGGTCACAGCAGCAACAGATAGTCTAATAGAATATGTGAGACAAGGCAGGCAACCTGGGTGCTCGATAGTTCTTGCAACACAGCAGCCCTCGGCAATCGATTCAAGGATATTATCGCAAGTTG
>CAZUMN010000081.1:0-4146 GCA_964621955.1 uncultured Thermococci archaeon | reverse complement strand
CTTGCATATCATATCTTGATTTTTCACTTAGCTCTTCAAAGTTAACAAGGGCCATCGGGTGGATGCCTATATATGAATTAATAACAAATTCTTCTCTAGCTAATCCAACGCCATCGTTTGGAATCTGTGACTGGTAGAATGCTTTTTCTGGTATTCCGACGTTCATCATTATTTTAGTCCTAGTTTCTGGTAGTTTCTGTATGTCAATTTCTTCTACTTCATACTTTAGTAAGCCGTCATATACTGCCCCAACTTCACCTTCTGCACAGCTTACAGTTACTTTCTGTCCATCAGACAAAACTTCAGTGGAGTTATCAGTACCAACGATACATGGAATCCCAAGCTCACGAGATACTATAGCTGCATGGCAGGTTCTGCCACCCCTATTTGTCACAATAGCGCTTGCTTTTTTCATTACAGGTTCCCAATCTGGGTCTGTCATCTCTGTTACAAGGACCTCCCCTTCTCTGAAAAGAGAAATCTCCTTAGGAGTTCTTATAATGTGGACCATTCCCTGCCCAATAAGATCTCCAACGGCTTGCCCAGTCACAAGTTTCTTCCCTTTTTCTTTCAAAATGTATGTCTTTATGGTGTTAAAATCTCTTTGAGAATGAACTGTTTCAGGTCTTGCTTGCAAAATGTAAAGTTCACCTGTATTTCCATCCTTTGCCCATTCAATGTCCATAGGTGTGTGCTTACCTTTTTTAGAAGAATAGTGATCCTCTATAATTACTGCCCACCTAGCAAGCTTTAGAACATCTTCATCAGAAATTGAAAATTTGTTTCTTTCTTTTTCATCGACCCTAATATTTTTTGTACCCTCATTTGGGTCATCAGAATAAATCATTCTCCTCTGCTTTGCACCAAGTTTTTTATTAATAATTGATTTGTAACCTTTCTTTAGAGTGGGTTTAAAGACATAAAATTCATCGGGATTTACAGTACCCTGAACAATATTTTCACCAAGACCAAAAATTGAAGTAACTAAAACTACATCTTTGAAACCGGATTCTGTATCGATGGTAAATATAACACCACTTGAGCCTGTATCGCTTCTTGCCATCTTCTGAACGCCTATTGAGAGTTTAACTGAGAAATGGTCAAACCCCTTATCATGTCTGTATGATATGGCTCTATTAGTAAAGAGGGATGCAAAACACTTCTTACATGATAAAATCAAGGCATCTGGGCCGGTAATGTTAAGGAAAGTTTCCTGTTGACCTGCAAACGAAGCATCAGGCAGATCTTCAGCAGTTGCTGATGATCTCACGGCAACATCGACATTTTTTCCATAAATCTCTTCTAACTTTCCATATGCCTTAATTATCTCCTTCTTTAGTTCATCAGGAAATTCTGCTTCAATTATGGCATGTCTTATTTTTTCCCCTCTCGTTGCAAGATTTTCATAAATATTTGTATCAAGGTCCTTTAGAATCTCTTTTATCTTTTTCTCTATTCCAGCATTCTTAAGGAAGTAATCATAAGCATAAGACGTAATAGCAAATCCTTCGGGAATTTTAATACCCTTGCTTTTTAAGTTCCTTATCATCTCACCAAGAGACGCATTTTTCCCACCTACAAAAGGAATATCATCGATATCTATCTCTTCAAAAAATAGGATTAATTTATGTTCCTTGTCTTGGGGCATAGTTACACCTAGACCTCTTCTAAAAACAATCCTTAAAAAGTTTTGGATATTTATTTAAAATATAGAGTTTATATATTTTTGATAATAATTTTATTGGTCTATTTACGAATAGTTTTAAATAAAAGAAAAAATAATCTGTTTCGTGGTCATATGAAATTTAAAATTATCGCCATATTAACGATTTTACTATTATCTATGGGAACGATATCTTCGGTAATGTCTTTAGAGTTTGAAAGTAATACAATTCACAAGGATGAATTTGATATATTACAAGTAGTGGCAAATGATGTAGAAGGTGACGGAAATTATGAGATCCTTGCTTATACCGCCGGTAAGAAATTTCTCTGCCTTGATGATAAAGGAACTATTAAATGGACTCTAGAATCGAATAACTCTTTTTCGATGATGAAGGTTATGGATATTTATGACTCCCCCGGAAACGAGATTATATTGGGGACAGAAAATAGAGTTGTTTCCCAAAAAGAAATATACAACGCATTAGTTTACTTCCTTGATTCTAAAGGAAATGAAATTGTCACGATACCAGTTTTGGGGTCAGTGTTAGATGTAGATATAGGGGATGTTGATTCAAATGGAACATATGAAACTCTTATTGGCGCTGATGATGGTAATGCATATCTTTTTGATGAAGGGCTTAATCTACTTTGGGATTACAAGACTAGAGGGTATAACTTTAGAACCCTTATCGTTGATCTAAATGAGGACGGCATAAATGAAATCATGATTATCTCTTGGGATGATACTCTCATACTTGATGGCATTGGGAAACTTACTAAATCTTACGATACAAAACATATCCTAAGAGAACTGTACCTTGACCGATACAACAATACGATTCATGTCTCCCGATGGTTTAGGGAAGATTCTCAAAACTGGAAAGGAACAGTTGTTTATTCTTTAAACAGGAACTTAGTCTCAATGTGGGAATTTAGAACTGAAACTGAATCCAGCGCATCAACACTTTTTGATGTAAATAACGATTTGAAAGACGAAGTAATCATTGCTGGAAACAAAGGGGAAATTATAGTTCTTGACTCAAAAGGAGCATTTCTGAAAAGGTTCGACCTTCCAGATAGAATATTCAAAATTGAAATAATGACTGATGAAAATACAAATTATATAATTGCCGGATGTAAAGACAATAATTTGTACATAATAGATTATAACACTGGAAAAATTGAGTATAAATTCCCAACTCAAGGATGGGTTGAGAGCTTTTACGTCTCTGATATTAATAAAGACGGCAAGCATGACATAATAGTTGGTTCCAATGATAACAAGATATACTTATTGCTCCAAAAGAAGGAAATAGTTGAAATCCCCGAAGAAGAGAACAAGACCGTAATTGATAAATTAACAGAAGAACAGCCAAAAAGTGATACTAAGAAGAATGTTCCCTTCGAAGAAGTCGGAATAATAGGGGGAACTTTAATAGGGTCTATTTATCTTGCTTTAAGGAAAAGAAGATAATTATTCTCTCTTTTTTACACTTTCTCTTTTGATACCTTGATCTCTTCTCTGTTTTGATACCTTCAATCTTTCTTGACTTATATCAACATCACTATTTTTAGCTTTAATCTGATGATCTTTTCTTCTTACAATTTTTCTCTTTGGTTTTTCCTTGGGCTTCTCTAAATTTGGCAATCTCTGTCTTGCTGAATTCAATATTATTGCACTTGAAAGTAAAATTCCAATATAAAGTAAAATATTAATTGAATTCTGGACCAATTTTATTCTATTTTGAGTCAATATGTACTCAGTTGTGATGAAAATTAGAGATTTCATCGGGCCTTCTTTTAACACTGAAGTTACTTTTGATTTAACGCTTACCTTTTCCTGAAATCCTTCAGAAGTCTGGCCAGTATCTACATTAAAATTAATAGTATAATCCCCAGGCTCATTAAAACTTGCCTTAAATTTTAGTTCTTTAGTTTCCCCAACATTCAGTGAACCGCTCCAGGATCCTTCAACAATGTTTGCGCTAGAGTTCTGCAAATTAACTTTCAGTATATTGGCATTTGCCCTACCTGTATTTGCTAATGTGAAGGGTATTTCAAAGATATCGCCTTCTTCGGATTCAAGTGTTTTTGTCACTGTAAGTGTAATAATTGGGCTATATCCTACAATAGTTACAGAAGGAGGGTGGTAAATGCTTAATTTGACGTTATCGCCCACTATATCTGTTACTTCAAAGATATAATTATTTATACTCTTCAAAGAACGTTTTTTTATCACATGTTCTTGGCCTTCTACATTTATTGTAGCAGACAGTGCAGCAGCATCAGTAATTTTAAAATCCAATCCTCCAATATTGCTCGTCTCTCCTTTTCTTAAAGAAGTCTCCGATTTAGTCAATGACTTTATATTTGAATTTGAATATACTATGAATTTTATCCCGGTATCTGTCTGATTTAGAACTTTCACCATAATAGAATCAAAAGGTAGTATATCATCAGATAATCCATATAGAGTTTTTG
>CAZUMN010000080.1:0-4276 GCA_964621955.1 uncultured Thermococci archaeon | reverse complement strand
TGAATCAATCAAGGAATATATTATCAAAAATATTCTACGGGGGAGAAGATCCTAGCAATTATGGAGTGGGGTATCTCCACTGGGTAGATAAAAGGCCAACATTAAGGTATATTAGATGCAACGATATCTCAAATTTTGATAGTAGCGGGATACATTTTGAAACAACTACCATTCCGTTCCACAGAATAAAACTGATCTTTAATAAAAATGGGGAAATACTCTTTAAAAAAGACGTAGAAGGGATTCTTATTTCAATACCTAAAAATCTCTTTATTTAGGTTTAGTCCCACCATACACTGCAAAATTGTAGTACTTCCATACAATATCGATCTCTCTAAATCCAATATTCTCTAGCCACGACACCTGATCTAAAAGTATTTCAGGCCAGTCTTCTTCGTGATGTTTTGTCATCCAAGTATTCTCTATTTCATCCCCTGGGATACTTTTGGCCATGAACTCTTTCCATTTAGAGATATATAACTCCTGAAGAGCCTCATTTGAACCCAGAATAATATCTGCATTGTAAAATACCCCTTCAGGCTCAAGGGCTTCAAATATTTTCTTATAGAATTTTATTTTATCTTTTTTTGTTTCTAAGTGATGAAGCGCCAGTGAGGATACAATAGCATTATACTTTTTATCAAAATCAAATTTTGTTATGTCCTTTAGATAAAAGTTGACATTGTTGTATTTTTGCATTCTGATTTTAGCCTTGGCTATCATGTTCTCAGCAAAGTCAAGGCAAGTGAGATTGGAATTGGGAAATCTCTCCTTTATGCTCATTGAGACGTATCCAGTTCCACACCCCAAATCGATTATATCAATTGAATCGGAATTCTTAAACGGGATAGCTGAAACTAGGGCATCAATCATTTGGGTATAATGCGGAACTAATTTTAGAATAATATTATCAAATTCAGAAGCTTCATCTTCGAAGTGTTTTTTTACTCCTTTCATGACTAAGACTAAAACTTCTATATTAATTAACTTAACGTTTTAAAAAGAATAAAAGAAAAAATTAATTTTTTAGTTTCCCTTGTGATAACTCCTTGAGTTATTCCTTCTATTTGATTGTCTTCTATTGCCCTGGGAATGTCTTCTTGGTTCTTGAGAATATCTTTCATTGTCAACTGTAATGGCCATGATTTTCTTTAAATATGGTCTTTCTACGCTTTCAATTGTAAATGATGGGTAGGTGTCAAGTATTTTTGTAAAATTTGCATAATCCCTGTCTGTCAATAGATTGATTACCTTTCCAGATTCTCCAGCCCTTGCAGTCCTTCCGATTCTGTGGACATAGTCGTTGGAATCATTTGAGATATCATAGTTATAGATGTGGGAGACGTTGTTTATGTCAAGACCTCTTGCAGCAACATCTGTACATACCAATACACCTGCTTTAGAGTCGTTGAATTGTTTGATACTTTTTGTACGCTTGTTTTGTGTCAATCCACCGTGGATTGCGATAGCCTTTATGTTATTTGCCCTAAGGTTTTTTACAACATAATCTGTCGTGTTTCTGGTGTTACAGAAGATCATTGCAAGCTCTGAATTTTCAGTTTCTAATAGGTGTACAAGAAGTGACAATTTCATGTTTCTTGGTATGTCGTAATAGACCTGTTTAAGTTTTTCTGGGTCTACCATTTTTTCTGCAGTTACGCTAGTTGGTTTAATCATGTACTTATTGGCCAATCTTTTGATATCTCTTGAAATAGTTGCAGAGAAAAATAAGGTTTGCCTGTCTGTTGGACATTCTGATACAATTCTCTCAACATCTTCCAAAAATCCCATGTCAAGCATCCTGTCTGCTTCATCCAAAACAAGGATGTTGATTTTAGAAATATTTATTGTTCCTCTTTGGAGGTGGTCCATCAATCTGCCTGGAGTAGCTACCACTACCTCAGCTTTTGGGATATCCCTAATCTGTTGATTAATTGGAACTCCTCCGTAAACTGAAATAATCCTCAAATTTTTCTGACTTGAAATTTCCTTCAAGGAATCCTTTACCTGTTCTGCAAGTTCTCTAGTTGGGGTCAGGACCAATGCCTGTAACCCTTCCTTTGGGTTTACCTGCTCAACTATACCGCATCCAAAGGCCAGTGTTTTACCTGAGCCTGTTGATGATTCTCCAATTATGTCTTTGCCAGCCATTATATCCGGTATAGACATTTTCTGTATCTCTGTAGGAGTGTTAAATCCTAATTTTTTTATGGCTATGAGTAGCTGATTACTTAAGCCTAAGTTTTCAAAATTCATTTATTTACCTCTTATAAATTCAGCATTGCCCTAGAAAAAGCGAAATGTTCAAAATTGAGCAAGTGCCCTCTCAAAAATAGTAATGCTCTTGTACCTAAGGGGCTAAAATCCCTTTATAAGTGTTTCTCATATCAAAAATTAAGAATTTAAAAAAATAAAGAATAATTTAAGGTACGATAAGGTCGATCTGGATTGTGTCAAATACACCGTTTTCAGAGTATGCCATCATAGTAATCTTGTATGTGCCTGAAGGAACGTTAGGTCCAACTTCAAATGTCGCTTGATAAGTTCCAAGATTGTGGGCTTTGATCTTCTGGGTATCAGGTGTTATATCTACAGATACTCCTTGTGGCAATCCTACGACCTTTACCTTGACGTCATTTTGTGTAAAGAATCCTCTGTTTTCAACTTGGATGAAGGTCTGCTGAACTCCAGGAATTACATTGAAGTTTGTGAGAATTTTTCCATCCCTGATTATTGTTGAACCACCTGTAACTGAAAACTGCTCAATATCGACTTTTGGGTAAAGTGCTTGCTTGCCTTTACATGGGCATAAAGAGTAAAGGTTCCAAGTATAAGTAATACCACATTGTGATGTTTGACCATCATTAATAACTCTGATATACTCTACTTCTTTCCAAAAAGTTCCAGGTATTGAAAGAGGGAAAGAAATAGATTGTCCTCCGCATGCCTCAAACATCTTTTCTTCGCCAGGCAAATATATTTCTTCTCCATTTTTTAACTTTATAATGGCATAATATTCTGCACATACAGTTATACATCCATCATTACAAATTTGACAATTTAAGTCTCTTCCACTTATATCCAAGATATAAATACAATCATCTCTAATACCCCCAGGTGGATAATAAGTAGCAGATTGACCTGGCTGTAATGTTTCATTAACAGATTGAAGTAGCCTTCCTTCATAACAATCATTATTTAGTACAATTTTTGGTATCTCAAAATGAGTTTGCCCAAAAAGAGCTGGCAACATACCAATAGCAATCAATAATATTATACTTAAAGAAATATATCTCTTATTCATAGGTACACCTTTACTTATAAAATAATTATTCAATATTTAAATATTTCCCTCATTGCCGAATTAAACTATCGTCAATATTTTAAAAATCACTCTGGTCAATTTCATCCATAATATAATCTTCTTTTCCATCAAGTACTATTTCAAGCTCTTTTGGAGTCAATAGAGGCTTTTTGTATCTCTTTGCATCATCAATTCCTATCCTTGGACATGCACAAACAACAAAGCTATCGTAATCAAATCCATAAAGCTTATCGGGTGTCACTTCATCCATCAAAATTATATCTGCAATCAATCCAGAATCTTCTATCTTTTTCTTTAGTTTCTTTGCTAGTGCCATCCTCTTTTGGCCCTTTTTTGCCGAAACGATTAATCCAAACTTCTTTGAATCCTTGGCCCTAAAAATGGCCCCAAATCTTTCTTTTAGGATCTTATCTCTGTATTCATCTAAAGAATATATTCCATCACCATCAAAAGCAAAGACCTTCTTCTCAGTGGATATTGCAACACCCAGCGGATGAAATCTCCCTTCTCCTACAAATATGAAAAAGTCAACTTTATCTGAAATATTAGAAGCAGGTGAAAAGTCACACCCCAAAACCTGTCCTGTATATGCAACTCTTTTATCGCCCCTACCAATAAATACCTCAAATCCTTCACTTTCCAGATATTCTTTAACTTTTGGAAGTTCCTTCACATAGTTTACAGTTGATACAAGTCCTATCCTTATTCCTTCCTTCTTAATCAAATCAATATTATTTTTTAAGATCTCCATGTATGGAAAAACAAAGTCAACTTCTACAAATAACATGGGTATATTGCTTTCAACAGGTAAAGGTGCATGCCCAAAATTAACTAAGCAGTCACACACATCATCAAAGTCAAGATCAGGGACATCACAAGCACCATAATTAAAATTCCCCGAAATTATTACTTCATATCCTTGTTTTTTAAGTTCGCTAGAGATATAATCTG
>CAZUMN010000079.1:0-4287 GCA_964621955.1 uncultured Thermococci archaeon | reverse complement strand
TATGAAACTCCCAACTACCGTAAAAATAGATGTCCAAGAAAGAAACTAATATTTTATTTTAACTATTCTTTTAATTAAAATTTTAAAAATAAATTTATTATTATTTAGGTAGATTATAATATACTGAGTAGCCATCTGTAACTGCGTAGATGTTATCAAAGTTTCTTTCAGCTAAGAATTTTGCACCGTCAACTGACTTCTGACCTGTGTTACAGTATAACACAACTTTTCTGTCCTTTGGTATCTGTGAAATCTGCACACCAAGCTTATTGTACGGGATGTTGACCGCTCCTTGAATGTGACTTTCAGCAAACTGCTCTTCAGTTCTAACGTCTATTAGATAAATGTTCTCTTTGCTATCAATCAACTGCTTTAACTGAGAGGCGGAAAGTGTTTTGTAAGTTGCTGCGGCGATGGGCTGATTTGTTATTTTAGAGATGACTTGAGATGCATATTGGTCTACTGCTATCTTTGTAAAGTCCCTGTCTGAGCCTGCAAGAACGAACACCTTTTGCTTCATTTTAAAGAAATCACTTGTCTCATATAACAGCTTATAGTCGCCATTTCTAAGTGTGTTCTGATCAGTTTCTGAAAGTATTCTTTTGGATAGATCGCCTGTATGCTCTTCAGAGTCCGGCCCCCCAAGGATTATGATGTAGTCATATGCAGCGTAACCTGAGTCTTTGACACCAAAATAATCGACCATAAGATTATTCTTTCTAAGTAATGAAATAAGGTCAGGGTTCATTCCAATGTCAATAGAGTTTGCAACTACTGCAACGTTTCCCTGAGCTATTACCCCAGGTACAAAACTTAAAGATAGCGCCAATAAAAGTAGTATGGAAACTGTTTTCCTTCTCATTTTATCACAGAAGGTAATTTTGAAAATCAAATATAAGAGTTTCTGTTATTAAATAAATCTATTAATATTAGATCAGTTTCTTCCCTTTTTCTGTTACCTCTAACCTCTTGTTTCTCCCTTTTCTGTGGATAATGATGTACTTATTGGATTCCAAGTATCTGACATCTTTTCTAACAGTTGGTCTTGTAATACCTAAGTCCTTTCCCATCCCCGAATATGTTGGGTTTATCCCAAGCTTATTCTGGTCCAGAATATATTTTAGTATTTGAATCATCTTCTTGTTTAATGAATCAACTGACTTTGTAACAATTGGTTTTGTTTCTTTCTCTAGTAGTTTAATCTGTTTTGATTCAATTGAGTCTTTATCGATTGAGAGGATAATGATGTTATCTCCAAAATAGGCGATATCTCTAAGCTCTGTGATAAAATTATAAGTATCTGTGAATCCATTTTTGGCAATAAGATAGCCCAAGCTGTCTATTAAAATCACATTTTTACTTTTAATATTTTTAAGAAATTCTTTAAGTATATCCAAATTATATGAGAGTGTATTTTTCGTTATTTTTGAGGAAAGCCAGTAATAGTCAAATAATACCTCTTCAATATCAAAGTTTTCCTCTTCATTTCTTGATATTATAGTACCCTTATACCCAACGTTAAGAAGCTCCTTAAAAGCTTCAAAAGGCAATAGATTTGACGGCTCTTTTGAGAGGTATATGTTCCCGTTATCTAAATCATATTTTAATATCTGTTTCTTTAGCTCGTCTTCTTTTCTCTTCTGCTCAGTTATATCCCTCAAAGTACATATTATTGATTTTTCTCCCATGATGTCAAGAGTTGTTAAGTTGATTTCTACCGGAAAGACTTGGCCACTCTTTTTAATAAAATTTGTTTCCATAAATAAACTTGAACTATCAAGCTCTTGCATCAATATATGCTGTAATTTTTTTGTTTCGTCTGGAGCAATTAATTCGTAGAAATTTATCCCGATGATCTTCTCTTTTGGGAAGTGAAAGAGCCTGACACTTGCAGCGTTGGTATCCCTGATGAAGAGGTCTTGATCTAAGATAAATATAGGCTCATAAGCTTTTTCAAATAGCGTCTTAAACTTTAATTCAGAGGACTTAATTTCTTCTTGAAGCTTTCTCCGCTCGGTGATATCGTTTCCCACGGCAAGAATGGCATTTAGATTTCCATCTTTATCTCTTATTGGTCTATTAGCCCAGTAAATCCAGACCCTTTCCCCGTTCTTTTTCGTATTTTCATTGATGTGAATCTTGTATCTTTCCTCATTTTGATGTATATCAGATGCTAGAGTCCTAAGGTCACGACCTGTTGACTCAAATTTTGGAGTTATTGTTTCATAAACATTTTTACCGATTATCTCATCCTTTGTATATCCAAAAAAGGATAAACCGTATTCGTTCATTGAAAGTATAGTGCCATCCCTATCGAATTGGAAGATAATGCTGTTTGCAGACTCAACTATCTGCCTGTACTTATTTTCACTCTCTTTTAGTGCTTCCTCAAATCTAATCCTAGCAATTGCCCCTCCCATTTCTTGTGACAATGCAACAAGGATTTTTTTAGAAAGTTCGGAGATGTCTGCTTTTTCATGACTTCCAATGTTGAGGCTTCCTATGGGTTTGCCCATATGGGAAAAAGGGATTATTGTGAAAAATTTCAATTTTTCCTTCTTCCTCAACATATCAAGCATTTCAATTGATATGCCCTTTGTAGATTCATTGCCCCTTATAAATAGCGGACCTTTTACAAATTTAGATTTATCGCTGACCTTTTTGAAATAATCAAGAGTTTCTTGGGAGATGTTCTTAAAGCATTCAAGATTAAAATCTGATGTTTTTTCATCAATGATGTATATTCCACCACAGTCTACATCCCCAATTTCAAGAGCAGTGTTTAATACATTTTCAAGGGCTAGACTCATTGTATTTGTCTGGCACAGCTTTGAAGCAAGCTCTGTCTGAAGATTCAATATCATCTCGGCCTTCTTCAAATCATAAATATTCCTAATTATCTGTATAACACCTATGAGTTTATCACCTTTATACATAGGTGAGGAACTCACTCTCACGGGGATCCTTTCTCCGTTTTTCCTAAAGTATTCCATTTCGTAGGTAAAGACCTCGCTATTACCTTGTAGCCTCTTGATCTCAAGCTCTTGCATTTTTGGATAATACTCTGGGGGAACATTTTGAGCTACATTCATACTCAAGAGCTCTTCTTCAGAATAACCACTCTCGCTAGTACTTGCTTTGTTGACATAGGTAATCTTGCCTTCTAGATTATGGATAAAAATCATATCCTGTGCAGCCTCAATTATAGATCTATAATGATCGCTTTGCGCATTAGAGATTGCATCTGTTATTTTTTGAATTGACTCTGATATTTGCTCTGGCGCATCCTTAGCAGATTTCATGAACATCCACACTTTTGAATTTTAGAGAGATTATAGTACCTTTTGGCTTGTTGTCACTGACACTTATATCGCCACCGTGTTTTTGTATTATCTTCCTGGCGATATAAAGCCCAAGGCCTGAGCCTTTATTTGGACCATAGCCAAATCCTTCATCAAATAGTTTATTTTTAATTTCATCAGGGATACCAACGCCATTATCTGCAAAGGATACCTCGCAGTAATTTCCCTCTCTTTTTAGAGATACATCTATCCGGTCAGCCTTCCCGTGAACTTTTGCATTTCGGATAATATTGTCAAATACTATCATTATTGATTCATCGACAAGGATCCTGCAACTTCCTAAGAAACTAATTTTAATTTCAGGATAATGTTCTGTAAGCTCTGCTAGTTTACTTTTAACATCAAATAGTTTAGCATCATTTGAACCCTCTCTTCCGTTAAAGGCTTTTTCAAACTCCCGAGTATTTTCTATCAGCTCGACACTTTTTGATATTGCTTTCATCACTCTATCTTTGATATCAACATCTTTTGTATCTATGAGATCACAAAAGTTCAATGCAACTGTTAAATCATTTAGTACATCATGCCTCAATATTTTATTCATTATTTCAAGAGTTTCGTTTAACTCCGTTAGTTTATCTTCTGTTGCCTTACGCTCTGTTATGTCAATTCCAAGTTCTAATACCAATTTATTACCATCTATATCAACAAAAGGGTAAGTGTGAATTTCGGCCGTTTTGCCATCTCTTTGAGTTTTTTCATAAACTATTGGTTTATTACTTTCAAATACCCCTAGTATCGGGCATTTCTCACAAGGCTTATCGGTGTCATAAAAGACTTTGTAACATTTTTTTGATTCGATTTTTTTGAATCTGTCCCTTAAAAATTTATTTGCAAAAACAATATTGCGATTAATATCGTATAGACAAACATTAACAGGCAACTGCTCTAAAACAGAAAAAAGTCGTTTGTTTTCTATTTCTAA
>CAZUMN010000078.1:0-4295 GCA_964621955.1 uncultured Thermococci archaeon | reverse complement strand
CTTCTTTTGGTCCCCTATACCCAACTGAAACTAGAGGTTGCTTTCCACTTCTTTTCATCCTCATTTTATTATCTTTACCTCTAGGTTTTCTCCATTTAGGATCATTCTTAAAGGATATATGTTTCCATGTTTCAGTTCTTAGAAATTTTGGCCTTTTGCTATTAAGTTTTTTTCTCACTCTTAATAATCGTAAACTCATTTATCTCACCTATATTGGAACTCCGTCCCTTTCAAATAAATAAATACCATCCTGGAATACTCTTGGGTCTCTCTTTCTTACTCTTGTAGCAAGCTCTATATTGGCTGCAGTTTGACCAACTTCTTCTAAGTTAATACCATTTACAGTAACAAATTCACCGGAAACTTTTACCGCTACATTACCAAAAATATTTGCTTTTCTAGGGCTCTTTTCGCCAAGGAAATTTGAAATCACTAGCTGCTTGCCATCTAATTTAACGTTCATTGGAAAATGTGCGTATATAATTTTCATCTTATATTCAAATCCTTCTGAAACTCCTTTTATCATATTCCTTAGATGCGAACTGATGGTACCTATCATAGCCTTTTCTTTCTTGTATGCATGAAGCATTGCTACTCTAATACGTTTATCGTCTTCTATCTTCTCCATTTTAAGGTTCTTTAAGTGAAAATCTCTCTCCAACTTACCTTTTGGCCCTTCTACACTAACTCTTGCCCCATCTATTGTAACTTTTACAGATTCTGGGATATCAATAAACCATTCGACATGTTGTACCATAAATATCACCTAGTAAACATAAGCTAATAGAATGCCTCCAATGTTTTGCTCTTTGGCCTTCTTGTGGGACATTACTCCATTTGGAGTTGACATTATTAATATTCCAAACTCCTTTGCAGGGAGATACCTCATTTCCCAATCCTCAAGTTCATTATTCTTTGCGGGGGTTCTTGGTTTTATAACTCCACATTTATTTATAGCCCCCATTAATTCAACTTTAAATAGGCCGTTCTTACCATCGTCTATAAATTCAAATGCTCCTATGTATTCCCATTTCTGCATAATTCTTAGGATATTGCCCATAAGTTTTGATGCGGGGATAACGCAATCGGGCTTTCTAGCATTTTCATAATTATAAATATTTGAAAGTGCGTCGGCCAAAGGATCTATTTTCATCTTTAATCACCTAATGATATTTTTTGAAGCCAATTTTTCTGGCAACTTCTCTAAAGCAGCGCCTGCAAACCATAAGATTATATCTTCTTATTATTGCACGGTGAGTACCACAGCGCCTGCATGTTCTTGAGCCTACTCCAAACTTTTTATTCATATAATTTTCACCCCAAATTCCTGTTTAGCAAACAGAATCCCTTCTTCCTTGGTCAACTGATGCTTTATGGGTACGTGGCTCTTTTTAATTCTTCTCTCTTTTACTCTAAATCCTCTCTTTTGAAGATTAACACAAACATCCATCCCAAAGATTCCGACATCAGGGTCGTATTG
This sequence comes from uncultured Thermococci archaeon, assembly GCA_964621955.1. GTDB lineage: Archaea > Methanobacteriota_B > Thermococci > Methanofastidiosales > Methanofastidiosaceae > Methanofastidiosum. The sequence continues at coordinate 2,815 of CAZUMN010000078.1, read as the reverse complement.
AACATCAGGGAGATCTATGTGTTCCTTTATACCAAAAGAGAAATTACCGCGATTATCAAAACTTCTTTCCTTTAGATTAAACTCTACAGCTTCTAGAGTTCTCATAAGGAATTTACTAGCCTTTTCCCTTCTAAGAGTAACAGAAACTGCAATAGGTTCACTTTTCCTAATTGCAAATTCTTTATTGGTTTGTCTGGCATTATTTTTAATAGGTGCCTGACCAGTAAGAAATTCAAGAAGTGCCCTAGCTTTTTCTAGTTTTTCTCCTGATTCCCCTACCCCCATATTGACAGTTACTTTTGATAGGTATGGTTTTCTCATAGGATTTTCCCAATTTTTTAATATCTCTTCCATTTTGCCAGCCTCACTCAAGTTTAATTATGGGAGAATCTTTTCCAACGACAAGCACATAATCTTTCAATGTCTGAAACTTGTCATTTCCTGATTCTAATATTACTGCGTCTTTATAAATTCCAAACGGAGTTATCTTTGAAATCTTACCTATCCTTGAAACGTTTTTACCTTTAATGACTAGTCCGATGTAACCCTCTTTAAATTCAAGTGCATCTACAATCTTCATATCTGGAACTTTCATTACTAATGTTGAAGATGTTTTATAACCTTCTTTAGATAATAAGTTTGTTCCATCATGGAGATTTAATTGAACTTTATTTCCTGTAACCATTGTCTTATTAATCAATTTAAAGAGCTTAGTATTCTTTTCAGATTCATCTATCTTAAGAAGATTTACAGAACCTTTCTTGTCAAATAATACGCGGAAATATTCCTTAGTTTTAGGAATTTCTATAACGTCCATAATACCCACAGGAAAGCTAGAATCTTTTATTGCCCTTCCGTTTACAAGAACATCTCCATTGTTTAAGATAAAGTTAACCTCTTTCCTATTTGTGGCATGCCCGAGATAATCTCTAAGTAAGATTGTAATCGGAATTGATACCTCTTTAGAATGAGGGCCTGGAATAGGTTTTACTGTCCATTCCTTGACTTTTCTCTCAATTCTCCAATTTTTTGGAGCAAATAATCTTTTTAATGATCTTCTCTGTCCTTTTCTCCCCACGTTACCACCTTATTCTCCCTTTCTCCCAATAGCTTTATCTCTCATCTCATCCTTTCTGTCAATATCAATAATCTCTATATTTGAAGGGTGTATAGGATACTCAATTTTTGATCCATCTGCCTTCTCTACAACTGCACCATCTACGTATACCTTAATTGCTTTGAGATCTACCTTTGTTATTTCTCCTTCGTGATCCTTGAAGTCTCCCCTCATTATTCTTACCTTATCACCTTTTCTTAAGGGCAGTGATCTTATATCTACTTTATTTCTAAGATGTGCAGATATGTGAGAAGACATTAAATTGTGTTTTTTATGGAGTGGCGCATTAAAGTGCCTTTTTCTCTGCTTGGATGGTTTTCCTGAGTATTTTTTAAACATTCTTATCTCCCTCTATACTATGATACTTGCAACGTTAGCAATTCTTACCCATTTTTCAACTGCTTCTTTTGCAACAGGGCCCCTTACCTCAGAGCCTTTTGGAACGCCGTCGTCACCTGTAATAACGGCTGCATTATCTTCAAATTTAATTCTTGTACCATCTATTCTCCTGTATTCCTTTCTCTGCCGGATTATAACAGCAGGTAATACCTTCTTTTTGACATCTGGTCTGCCCTTTTTAACGGCTACCATGACCATATCACCAACACCGGCTTTAGGATATCTCCTAGAGGTACCTTTGTAATTGATTACCGCAATAATTTCAAGTTCTTTTGCACCAGTATTATCAGCGCAAACCAATCTTGTTTTAGTTGTGTGGAATCTACCAGGTCTTACAGTTGACCTTCCACGAGTTGCTCCCGCACCTTTCGCCATCAGATCACCTCAACGACGACGAACTTTTTTGTCTTACTTAATGGTCTGCATTCCATTATTTTCACATTATCGCCTGTTTTAGCGTTTATACAGTCGGGAATATGTGCTGAAACCTTTGTACTTCTCTTTTCAAATCTCTCATATTTGTCAAGTTTTGTCATAAACTCTTTTCTAACGACGACTGTTTTATTCATCTTATCGCTTACAATCTTCCCTTCCATTAATTTGCCTCTGACAGGTAAAGTTCCGTGAAATGGACATTTTTCATTATTACAACTTTTTTTAGGTTCTTTTACATCGATGCCGATCATCACATCACATCCTCTTGATTCTTTCTTCTTCCTTCCCTATGAGTAAATTACCATCAATTTTTTTATCGTTAATCATCAGGATTATACTATTTTTTATTAAGATTTTTACTCCATTTTCTGTCCTTACTTTTATCGTATTTTTTGTATCCTCAATGACCAGTCCTTTAATGCCAACTTCATATCTATTTGAGCTTTGGATTACCTCAACTTGTTTCCCCAGGAGTATTATGTGATTCATGAAACTACAATCATGTCCTTACTAAATCCAAGGTCAATTAGTATTTTTTTAACCTTGTTCTTGTGCTCCCCTTGAAGTTCAATCTTTCCGTCTTTTGAAGTTCCACCGCATGCACATTTTGTCTTTAGAGTTGTGCACAGATCCTTGATGTCGATATTTGATGAATCGATTCCTTCAACGACCGTCATAAGTTTTCCAAATCTTCTTCTTTCGGTGAAAATGCGTATTTGTTGTTCTTCCCTGGCGATTTCTTCGCAGACGCAAAGATCTTTGGGAAGACCACAAACTGCACAAATCTCACTCATTTTGCTTCTCCTTTTCAGCCTTTATTGTTTTTAATCTTGCTATAGTCCTTCTAAGCTCCCTTATCCTTCC
>CAZUMN010000077.1:2210-4321 GCA_964621955.1 uncultured Thermococci archaeon | reverse complement strand
AACTATTAGAAAAGATTTATAAACGACTATTCATCCGTTATGCAGATTAGAAGGTGATTTTAATTGGCCGAGGAATGTAAAGACCAAGAGAAAAAAATAGACGCCGTAATGACTGTTATGAACGCATGGGTTTATGGTATAGAAAAGACAGCAAATAGTTTTTTTGGCAAACCCGAAGCATTTTATAGACAATGGATTATTATTTCTATCAGACCTTTTATAGCCAAATGGAAAGAACTTGGGGCAGAGTTTAAATATGATCTTGAAGGATTTGACGCTGCTAAGATGTACGTAGAAGAAGTTTCTAAAACTGGTTTTATGAATCGAAAAGATCATGAAATCGAAGGCAACAGTGAAAACTTTGTATATACTGTAAATAAATGCCCTTATAATGAACATTGCAATATGCTAGTTTCTGAGGACAAAGTAGAAAAATTAGCATGTAATAGGGCAATGGCAATTATAGGTGCAATAGAAAACTCAAAGCCAGGCGAATCAAAAAAGTGGGAATACAAACCACAGTTCAAAAATGGTGGTCCATGCATTATCGAATTTAAGAAGAAGTGAATTCAATGCTTTCAAAGCAAGAGAAGATTATTCTAAAAGTATTGGGTGACTTAAAAGGAGAATCAAATCCCGAGGAAATAGCCAGAATTTCAGAATTGCCCGAAGTCGCAGTAATGAGAACCCTTCTTTATTTATCAAGTAAGGAGTTAGTAATAGTTGATGAAAAAGGTGTTTCTAATCTGTTACTAACAAATGAAGGTAAAACAAGTTTAGCAAAAGGACTAATAGAAAAAATATTCATTAAAGGAATAAAAGATAAACTCCCATTAAATGAAATTGGACTTTCTGAAGAAGAAAGAAATATTGCAATTGGAATGGCAAGAAGAAATGGGTGGATATCTATAGAGAAAATTAATAATTCGCTATCATTCTCTTTGACAGATAAAGGAAAAACTGTATTAAATCAAAAAACTTCTGAAGAGATCGCATTAGAAAATATCTCTAAGAAAAAATTAGTAGATGATAATTTAGTAACTCTTCTTGTTAAGAGAAAACTTGTTGAAAAGAAATTAGATACTGTCAGAAAAGTATACTTGACTGAATTTGGAAAAAAAGAGTTATCTAAAGGAATAGAAATAACAGATGAGATTTCAGAATTAACTCCAGATATGTTAAAAAATCAAAACTGGAGGGACATTACTTTAAAAAGATTTGATGTTTCCTCGGATGTCAAAGTATTCTACCCCTCAAGAAAACATTTTGTAAATCAGGCAATTGAGTATATCCGAAAAATCTGGCTTGAGATGGGATTTAAAGAAATGTCAGGTCCAATGATCGACACATCTTTTTGGGTTTTTGATGCATTATTTCAGCCTCAAGATCATCCCGCCAGAGATATGCAGGATACATTTTTTATAGAATCTCCAAGATTTGGGCAAATTGATCCAAAATTTTCTAATAAAATTTGTGATATGCATGAGCACGGGGGTGACATAAACTCAAAAGGTTGGGGGTATAAATGGGATAAAAGAATCAGTGAAGAATATGTCCTAAGAACCCACACTACATCTCTTTCTGTAAGAACTCTAAGTACTTTAAAACCTGAAGACCTGCCTGCAAAATTTTTCTCAGTCGGTAAAGTATTTAGAAATGAAAAACTTGATTGGAAACATCTTTTTGAGTTTTATCAGACTGATGGTATAGTAGTCGATGAAGATGCTAATTTTAAACACCTTCTAGGTTACCTCAAACGTTTCCTAAACAAAATGGGACATTCAAAAATAAGATTTAGGCCTGCATATTTTCCATACACAGAGCCAAGTATTGAAGTAGACATTTATAACAAAAATAAAGGCGAATGGGTAGAACTCTTGGGTGCAGGTATTTTTAGGCCTGAAGTAGTTGTTCCTCTTCTGGGCAAGGATATACCAGTACTTGCGTGGGGTCCAGGATTTGGCAGGATTATGATGGAATATTATGGATTGACAGATATCCGACAGAAGTACATGAATGACCTTGACATGATGAAAAAATTACCTATTTGGATAAAAGGGTGACAAGATGCCGACAGTTAATTTTGATAAGAATGAATTCATATCCTTACT
>CAZUMN010000077.1:0-2110 GCA_964621955.1 uncultured Thermococci archaeon | reverse complement strand
CTGCATATTACACATGGTAGAAATAGAAAGAAAGTAGCAATAGGTGTGCATGACCTAGACAAGATTAAATTTCCCATTAAATATACAACAATGCCAAGAGACTTCTCTTTTATACCTTTAGATTTTGATAAGAATCTATCTATTGATGAAATACTAAAGACCCACCCCAAAGGAATTGCATACGCGCATCTCTTGCCCGAGTTTAAAGAGTGCCCAATATGGATTGATGACAATGGTCAAGTTTTATCAATGCCACCAATAATAAATTCAGACTATACAAAAGTCACAGAAAAAACAAAAAATTTATTCTTAGATATTACAGGTACCCACAGAAAAAGCATCGAATATGCCTTGAATATAATATTGATGGGGCTTTTCATTAGGGGTGCGGAGATACACTCTCTAAAATTGAATGACGAGGGAAAGGATTTGATTTATCCAAATCTCAACAGGGAAAGACTTGAATTGGATCTTTCATATTCTAATAAGATACTGGGATTGGATTTATCTGAAACTGAAACAGCAGACTTATTAATGAAAATGCGATATGGAATAGCTTCAAAATCTAAAGATAAAATTATTGTAGAAATTCCACCTTACAGAGCAGATATTTTACACCCCATAGATTTAGTTGAAGATGTATCTATTGCCTACGGATTTGAAAACTTTATTCCCGAAATACCTAAAATTGCAACTATTGGACAAGAAAACTCTATCGAGGTATTCATAAGAAAGATAGAAGAAGTAATGGTAGGATTTAATTTCTTTGAAGTAAAAAATTACATCCTCTCTAATGAAGATGTATTAATTACTAAAATGCTTGACAATAAAAGAAAACTTGTAAAGACAAGGAATGCTGTAAATACAGAATTTGACACTGTTAGGAGTAGCCTCTTACCCTTGCTGATAAAGACATTAGTTTCAAATTCACACTATGAATACCCCCAGAATATATTTGAAGTAGGAATAGTTGTTCCAGATCAAAACTTAATAGAAAAGCAGTATCTTTCTTGTGCAATATGTCACCCCAAGGCAAATTTTTCTGAAATAAAGGGAGTATTTAATGGACTTCTTTCTTCTTTTGGGCTCCAATATTCTGTTAAAGAAGAAGAGTATCCTTACTTTATCGAAGGAAGGGCTTGTGCCCTAGAAATTGATGGGTCAAATATAGGTAAAATGGGGGAATTAAATCCCGAAGTTTTATACAATTTCAAATTAGAAATGCCAGTTTCTGCATTCGAGATAGATCTCTCAGCTTTATTCGATCTTTTCAAAGAAAAGATACAAGGGTAAGAATTATTCCGGATATTATTGGTATTGATAAATTATCATTTACTTTTATTAGATATCCTTCTGCAAAGGTAGCTGCAAGCGCACCACTTATTGCCATAAGTGGATTTAATATTAGAAGTCCAACAAGAAGGCACGATACAAAGCAGGCAAGACTACCTTCTATTGATTTTTTTCCACCCATATATTTTATTTTCCCATACTTCTTGCCGATTATAGCTGAAAAAAAATCACCTACGGAATTGTAGCATATGGCCGCAATGGCAATATTTTTTTCGAATAGAAGAACTGTAAAAAATGAAGAAATGATAAAATACGTTGCAGCTGACAAATCAACTTTTTCATAATCTCTAACAGTTTTTCCAACAACTTTTGGGATAAAATCATTTCCAAAATTGTATCTTAATCTTAAAAATTCTATAAATACAAAAACAAGAACTATTATGGACATTCCAAATATAGCATCTTTTTTGTCAAAGAATAAGTAGCTTATTGGAATCAACAATCCTATCTCGTGGAATATTTTCCGTTTGAACTCAGAATCCATAGTAATCCTCATTAGATTTATAAACATTATAAGTGGGGTTATTTTTAATGTTTGGGGTACATAGATGAAACTAATAATAAGCTCAGAATTAGATATGGCTGGAGAAAATATACGAGAAAACTTACTTCAAAATTATCCTTTTGAAAAACTTGAGGGTAGTACTTATTATGATAAAAATAGAGACACATTGCTTGTAAGAATAAAAAATGAAACTATTTATACAGATTTTCCAGAAAATATAGTACAAGAAGAAGTTAAAGATTATAATTTAAG
>CAZUMN010000076.1:0-4353 GCA_964621955.1 uncultured Thermococci archaeon | reverse complement strand
GGCATTCAGAAGTGCTGGGGCATGATTGACTTTGAAACTGCTAGAGCGGGGTACTTGAATGAAATAAGATTTCTAGGTAAGATGTACAAGCCAATGTTTGCTGGCGCTACATATGTAACAGGCCCAGAACCTGGGTATCTTGGTGCATACTTCATGTACGGCACACCATTTGCAGAAATTGAGAAAATAATGAAGGTCGGTGACACTTACACATTCCATGGATGGAATATAATCTTAAATGATATTAATATCTACGAGAACAAGGCATTCATAACTGTATCAGGGCCAGCTTTGTCTGTGCCTTCTACATTTATAATGGTCATGGATTCTTTGGATGGATGTTTGCCATGCTGCCCAGATTGTGCAACATATGGCGGCGGAGGTTCATTCACATCCAATCCAACACAGAGAAACGAATATGACCCATACATTGTAAAGACAACGGTATCTAAGGAAAAGAATGGATATACCTATGATTTCTTCAGATATGTTAACTTCATGCTCGATGGTATTAAGACATTTGTCGGTGCAGACGGAACAAATCTTGCAGAATTCAACCTTTACGCAATCGAAGACTATGGCTACCTTGAAGACAAGGGATGCTGCGACCCATTCGTCACAACACCAAATGATTACGGTCTTGCCATAACCGGTGGTTGGAGAAGAGTGGCAATCTCTTTAACAGAATTACCTCCTATTGGAGAAGAGTGGAAAATAATTGAAGACGCTGAAGGAAATTTGAATGGATTTGTATCTGCATGGGAGTCTGCTCCAGAATTAGACTCAACAGACGAATATATTTCAAGGGCATATATTCTATGGCAGCCTGCACCAAAATGCGATACACCATGTCCAGATGCAAACTTTGACACACTTGAATTACAGCTTTGTGATAACATCATTATACCAAATTGTGAGACAACATACACAGTAAATGGCCCAGAAAACTACTTCACAGTAGAAGTTGTTGATTCAGATTATGGGCGATACAACACCGGATTGCCATTTGACCCATCAACATTAACAACTGGAGTATCATTAAAAGTTAATAAAGCTCCAGGTGATCAAGTTGACCCTTATGGTCTCGCAGACGCAAGATATTACCAATATCTTAATTATTTTACACCATACTTAGGCCAAGCAGTAAGAACCGATGTAACACCAGATTCTGATGGAGTATTTCTAAGAATCAAAATGTCTTCAATAAGAGAGACAGTAACTTACAACGCAAAAGTTCAAATCGACCCAGTTGAGCTCGTTAAGCTTGATATAGAAGTCAACACAGACACAAACACAAAGAACTTAGTTCTTGTAGGTGGACCAGTATACAACAGTATCGTAAAGGACTTAGTCGGTATGGGGACATCCACAGTTGACTGGGCAACCTCTGCCGGAGAATGGGAATGGATAGCAGACCCAATGGCAAAGGGATACGATGTATTAATCGTTGCTGGTGCCAACAGGGAAGAAACTAGATTGGCAGCACGAGACTTAGTCAAGATGTTTGAACTATATTAAAAATGTATTTCTTTAATTTAATAAACAGAATATTTATAAAACATTTTTATCTCTTTAATTCATGGTGGCCTTTGCCTTTTTTGTATACGCATTCACATCTATATTTGTAATTGTAAATCCAATTGGGGCCATGTTTACATTTATGTCCTTGACTGCTGATAAGGATCACAAAGAAAGGATTAAGCTTGGGGCAAGGTCAGTTTTGATAGGATGTTTACTTGCAATTATTTTTGCAATAAGTGGAGAACTTATTTTAAGATTTTTTGGGGTCACAGTTGACAGCTTGAGAGTTGCCGGTGGAATTATCCTTTTTAAAGTGGCTTTGGACATGGTCTATGCTAAAACGTCTAGAGAAAGCTTTACTGAAGAAGAAAGAAAGGATGCAAAAGGTAGAGAAGACATATCAGTTTTCCCAATTGCAATGCCACTTCTTACGGGCCCTGGAACAATAACAACAGTAATTGTCATAATAAGATCTGTTCCAACGGTGGAACTAAAGTTTGTTGCGATTGTTGCAATACTTGCTACCTTTGCGATAACATTTTTGATGTTCAGATTCTCAAGTCCATTGAGTAAAATATTGGGTGTAACAGTAACTCTCGTCTTTACTCGTATAATGGGTTTGCTGCTTGGTGCAATAGCTATTAACTTCCTTGCAACTGGAATTAGAAATATCTTTATAGCCATGCTGTAATAAAAAAGAAAAACAGTTTGTCGCTTCACTTATGTTTTGTCTAATGTATTTCTGAATGTTTCGACGTCTCGAAACGGTCTCTACAAGGTTTCAAAAGAAGCATAAAATGCTTCTTTATAAAGGCCTCCAAACTTACGTCTGATTAAGTATTTCGACCATACTCAGATATCCCTTAATCCAGATACTTAGGAATACATCTGTAATAAGAGACAAGCTCTTTCAACAAATGTATATTCAGCCTCTGAACAAGAGACATACTTCGACATTGACACAAGCAAAGTTTCGACCTGTGGTATTATTATAACACTTTTATGTATACTTAAAATTTACTGTTATTGATTATTTACAATTAAGAAAAATATTTTTAAATTATATTTTATCTTTATTTTAACATGAGATGTTTTTCACTAAATGTAATAATTTGACAATTATGGCTATGTCAAAAGTCCCTAATCAGATACTCTGCAATCCCGTATCCTATCTTTCCATTCATTTTGTATTCTGTCAATGTTTCATGCATAATTGATTGTTTCTTCCCATCTCCGCTTGTAAAAGGTAGTTTAACATTCTTTATTATTTTTGCATCAATCTTATGCAAATCTTCTTTTTTGTCCAGTAGCTCCATTATAAATGAATTAGGGCTTCCATCTTGGTTATACTCAGTGTTTATAGTAGCTTTCATTATGGGTAAATTTTCTCCCCCAATATGGATGAATCCTGCATCTACTTCACCTTCTGCTACTGTTAGTTTTGTGACATTTAGAGCCGTTTCTTCAGAGAACTGACATGTTAGCCATATCCACATCTTTGGGGCATTCCAATCTCTAGTTCCCCAAGAATGGTCCCGCTCCCCTAAGCCAGAAATATTATAATTATTCTCGCCGACTTTAAGCTCCCCAGTTGCTTTACCAAACTGTTCTAAGTGCTCAGATGCTACAGATTGGGATATCTTTTCTTTAAAGCCACTCACGCATTCTCTATAATCAAATATTTTATTCAAGCACTCAAAATCAAAGTTAAATGAAACTTTAACTGGCTTTTTATTGGAAAAATTTAATAATTTGCCATCAAACTTTAGATTCCATTTCTTTTCAGATTGAATCTTATTAAATGCCAAGTTTTTAGCTGAAAGTACATCATTTTCATATTTGTCATCGTCTTTGAGCCCTATGTAAGAGCCATCCGGGAGCATAAAGAAACAGAACATATTTTTTAAAGGCTTGTTAGGTTTAAGGCCAATCCTCATAAAAGCGCATATGTCATTTACCTTATCATAAAAACTAAAGTAAAAGCTCTCATTCCATTCAACATGGGCACCTTTAGGATGAACTATATCGGTATCCATTAAGACTCCTCCTCAAGGTAAATAACTCCCTCATTACCATCAATCTTTACCTTTTGACCATTTTTGAATATCTTAGTTGCGTTGCTGACTGCTGTTACAGCCGGGATGCCATACTCTCTTGATACAACAGCACCATGGGAAAGTATGCCGCCTGTTTCAGTAATAAGCCCTCCTATCTTAGAAAATACCGGGGTCCAGCCCGGGTCGGTATTGGAAGTAACTAAAATCTCTTCATCTTTGACTTCAGGAAGCTCCCTTATGGATTCAACGACTCTAATGATTCCAGATGCTATACCAGGACTTGAAGAAGTTCCCGTTACCTTGACTAGATTATCCTGCCTTTCAATACTATCATCAAACTCTATATTACCTTTCAAGAATTTTGGTGGTAGAATATTCTTGTATTTTTCAAACTCTTCTTTTCTCTTGCTTATTGTGCTCTTATCAATTATGAGGTCTCCTTTTGAGATATCAAATATCTCTTCCTTGGAAAAGAAGAATATGTCCATTTGTGAATCAATAATATCCCTCTCTAAAAATCTCCTACCATACTCCATGAAAAGCCTTCTTTCTCTTGTGAGCTCATGGTCAAGATAAAATCTTTGATTTTCTCTGAATATCAGATATCTCTGGGCATAGTCTAATACTTTGGCAAATATAGGTTTTTTTATAAATCCATTTTTTGTTTTTGAAACTGCATCAATAATCTCAACTTCAGCTTTCAGCCGTTCTTCCCTCTTCCTCTTTTCAACTTCTTCTAAATCTACTTCAGCTGAATCCATAAGACTTTTCAGAA
>CAZUMN010000075.1:0-4383 GCA_964621955.1 uncultured Thermococci archaeon | reverse complement strand
ATGATCGGAGATTTATAATAGCTGACAAAAAATTCTTTAGGAAAAACATTCCTGTACCTACAACAGAAACAAAAGTGCATATTAATCTCTGGTTATATGATTCAAATGAAGATAAAAAGGGGGATTTTCCTTTTGATGGGGAAGAACCTGAGATAATTATAAAAGCCTTTAGATTTGAATAATTATTTTCATTGCCTAAATTAATCATTTTCAATTGACTTAAATGTACTCTTTTCCATCTCTCCCCATTTCTTTTTCTTAAATAGAAGCAATATGGTAGCTTTAACTCTCCACCATGCGGTAAGTTGTCTGTATCCAAAATTCTCTAAAACGGCTATTAGGAATAGTTTGAATATATCTAATGGCCTATTATATCTTCTTACTGTGAATTCTTCAAGCAAAAGGGAGAATAAAGAGATAAGAATCCCAAATACTATAGCAAGCAAAAAGAATAATGCTGCAAACGTTATGTTCACTAATCCCAGTATGTAAGCACCAACAAATGCAATATACCCAGTTACCTCAATAATTGGGCCTAAAAATTCAAAAATCAAAAAATATGGCATTCCAATAGTTCCAACAGCCCCATATTTTGGATTGAATATCATTTTCCAGTGGATTTGAAGAGTTTGTATTAATCCTTGGTGCCACCTTATTCTCTGTAATTCCAAAACTGATAACTTTTCAGGTACTTGAGTCCAGCATACGGGATCTGGCACAAAGATAATATCATATTCTTTTTTTATCTTTCTCATATGTTTGTGTAGCCTTACAACAAGTTCCATGTCTTCGCCAAGCATATTGGTTTTGTATCCTCCAATGTTCACCACAGTTTTAATTTCAAAAAGACCGAAAGCACCAGATATAATTAAAAGATTCTTAAGTTTACTCCATCCTGCTCTGCCACAAAGAAATGCTCTTATGTACTCTACAATTTGAAAACCTGCAAGAATGTTTTTAGGAATTCTGGCTTCCAATACCTTTCCATTTTCAACTATAGAACCATTAGCGACCCTAACTATGCCCCCAATTCCTACAATCTTTGAATCTCTTTCTAGGTAAGCTTGTACCATTTTGTATAATGCTTCTGGGTCAACTATAGAGTCTGCATCAACAGCTAAAAATAATCTACTTCTAGAGTAATTAAGTCCAACATTTAATGCATCTGCTTTTCCGCCATTTTCTTTGTCTATTACTAATAATCTTTCATTGATAGCAGATTTAAAGACACTTATTACCTTTTTAGTTTGGAGTTTCTCTTCTACGTCTCTGGAATCTTTGAATAGATTATATGAATTAATCAATGTTTCTAATGTATTATCCTTCGAACCATCATTGATTACTATTATTTCTAGATGTGGATAGTCTATTTTTGCTATCGCATTTACCGTGTCAATTATTGTATTTTGCTCATTGTACGCAGGTATAATAAATGCTATAGATGGGATGGATTTAGACTTTAGGTCTTCACCAAAATTTACTATAAATGGTAGGAAGTTACTTTGCCAATAATCTGTTTGAGTTTTTCTCTTGTGATACCATAATCGTTGTGAGGCAAATACTAGGAGTACCAAATAAAAAGAGTTCAAAATTAAAAAATAGGCCAATATCATTAGGTTATATGCAATAATAAATGTTACAAATGCGCCATCCATAATTATCTCTAAACCCCTCTTAATTCCTTTTCACTTATATTTAGAAATTCCATGACTAAATTTGGATATTTATGATAATATTTTTCTATAATATTTTTACCGCGTGTTCCAAGTTTGTTAAGAGAATAAAATGCTTCTACTCTTACTTCAAAAACATCATCATCTGCAAGTTTTTCTAATAATCTAAATACAGAATCATTTTTGTATCCAGATAAACCTTTTGCCAGAGAAGCTCTTATTTGATAATTTGGGTCTTCGAGATGTTTTTGCATAATTGTTAGACTTTTGTCAGTGTTAATTTCCCCTAAAGATTTAATTGCCTCTCTTCTTACATCTTTTATTGTGTCATTTGCAAGTATTTCTAGTAAAGGCAGAGCAGATTCATTTTCTTTTCCGCCAAGTAAGATTGCGGCAGCTTTTCTAAAGTCTCTATTATCTGATGTTGCTAAAGGCTTTAGGTATATTGACGGTATAATTGTATCAGATAATACATTAACAAGATATCTATATGCCCATCTAGAGCTTGATGTAAACATAATATATACAATGGGATATATTTTTTTAGAGTTAATTCCGACTAGCATTTTAAGTGCGGCATATCGGACTTCAATTCTTTTATTTTCTATTAATTTTATAACTTCATTTTCTGCTTCACTACTCTTCATCTTTTCTAATCTATTAAGGGCTTCAACTTTCTTCCACCATCTTTGATTTTTCAACTGTTTTATGTCTTGTTCTTCTAATCCCCAAATTTTGTATAATTTTTTGATTATTTCCTTCTCCTCAGCCGAAGAAAATTTCAATTTTAATATAAGTAGATCTCTTACATATTTTTCATCTTTTTTAGAAATACTCATAGAATTTGGATTCATCTGTTTTTGAAAAATTTTATTTAATAAAAAATTGTATTCTGTTCTTTTTTTATTTCTAATTTTTTCGTTATTCCAATGAACAAATATCGTAATTATATAAAAAATAAGCATAAGAACAAGAAATATCAACAAGCCAATTAGTATTTTTTTAACAAATGGTGTCAACCATAAGTTCAATTGTATGTATGCCCGTGTTATGTCTTCAAATGAAAAAATTATATCTCCCCACTATAAAATATTCATTATTATATAAATTATGGCCACCGGAACCAATTGAACACTTAGATTATCGAGTCCATGATTACTTATAGCTTCAGTCAAAGCCGCAACAATCCCACAAATTAATCCCAATATAATTGCTGCAGAAAAGGGCGTTCCTAATGCATACAACCCCATTGAGGCAAATAGTATACTAGTAATTGCAACTGAAATTGAACCTTCAATGCTTCTTGTCACAGGAACTCCAAATAGGGATGGAACTTTGTACCTATGTTTGCCCCATCTTGTCCCCACAGGTTCTCCTATAGCATCACCTATGCCTACAATCAAGTATCCTATTATCGCCAATTTATCAAATAGAACATTACCTATTAACCCACCAAACGCGGTCATTATTAAAGGTATCAATATGAATTTACTTTTTTGTGCTCCGTCTGTAGTCCTAGCAATAGCATTATAGAAGGGTATTTCCTCATTACGATAAACCACATAAAAAATAAACAATGAATTGACTATCCCGTATAGGATGACAAAAGATAGTCCACCAATTAATTGAATAATTGCGGCCGATATGAATGTACTAAAGTGGAATATTTTTCTTGTATATGGAGTTCTTATTTTCTTTTTTGTATGGATATAACCTACAATTTTCATTAAAACTCCAACGTATAGCGCCAAAGGTGGAGTAAAAAGAATTGTATCTTGTATCGATGGGATGGCTTTCTTAATAAACGAATTTATCGAGAATTCCTCTTTTTCAGTTTGTGTTACTACAGAAACATTTTCTTCTATTGGACTGTCTATCGGCTTTTCTTCAAATTTATAAGTGATTTCTAATTGGGGCGGGCCTAATTCAGATCTTAGCTCTTGCTTACTTGAATTCAAATTTGGTCCATAAATGTACCAAGGTCCAGGTCTTGACACTATAGTCTTTATATCTGAGACATTGCCTTCTGAGGCATACCACAAGATTCTATTTGCTATCGCATGATTTCTTTCAATTTGTGCTTCTTCTGTCTGATCGTTGCCTAAATATAATATTCTTCGTATACCGTTCTCATATAGGTACATCCTAAATTCTCTGCCATCTGGGTTAGGGCCAATAGCAACATCAGGCGCAATAACTTCAGCGTATCCATTAGTCATTGGCGCAGCAAATGATCTAAATGGAAGGGAGGGTTTATCATAGAGATAAGATTGAATAAAAGAATCAATCACAGAACTGTTAGAAAAGAATGCATGAACAAATAATGGTTTAGGCGCTTTCTTAGCTTTTTTGCTTGCTTCATAAACTGCATAAGAGTCAAAAGGTGATCTTAAAACAGATATATTTTCATAAGGTATTTCATATGTTTGCATTATATTTTTTTCTTCATTTATCCTTTCTGAATCTCCAAAATCAAGAGAATCAAACAAAGAAATAACATATTCTGCATCACCTACTATATAAAAAAATTCATCATCTGTTGGGTAAGGAACAATGAATAAATTCTCATCTAGTTCAATTATTTCTCCCCTTTCAAATCTAGTTTTTAATCTAATAGTTTTCTTTTCAACTGTGCTTTGAGCTTCTTCTAAGGGTATATTATTTTCTATAACTGTTCTTGCGAGTCTGATTCTATCCTTTCCTAGATAAC
>CAZUMN010000074.1:0-4519 GCA_964621955.1 uncultured Thermococci archaeon | reverse complement strand
ATAAAACTTCTTGAAGAACTTGCAGACGATATATCATTTGCCATAGAATCAATTGAAAGAGAAACTAAACGAAAAGAAATTGAAAAAGCATTAATTGAAAGTGAAAATAAATTCAAATTGATATTTAACAATGCAGCAGTAGGCATAGACCTCATGGACAACAATTATAACTTTGTTGAATTGAATGATAAATTATCTGAAATCTTAGGATATGAAAAAAATGAACTAATTGGGAAAAGTATTTTAGAAGTAACGTACCCCGATGATTTTGAAATTACCAAAAATAGTCTAAATGCTCTTGTTAATGGCGATCTAGACTCATATTTCGTTGAGAAAAGATACAAAAAAAAGGATGGGAGCGTATTTTGGGGTGAGTTATTCGTATCTGGTATACGAAAAGAGGATAAAGATTTCCAATCAATTGTGGGTGTTATTGTCGACATTAACAAGCGCAAGCAAGCTGAAGAATTACTAAAGAAAAATGAAGAAAAATATAGAGAGCTCGTAGAAAATGCTAATAGCATAATAGCCAAATTCGATAAAGATGGAAGGATTATTTCAATGAATGAATTTGGATTAAAACTTTTTGGTTATAAGCAAGAAGAACTAATAGGAAAAACTTGGGCCGAAACAATATTGCCCAAAGTAGAAAGCACCGGTAAAATTCTGGAAAGACTAGCAATAGACATTGTAAAGGACGTTGATAAATATAATGTTAATTTAAATGAAAATGTAAAGAAAAACGGAGAGCGCATATGGGTATACTGGACAAACAAGCCAATAAGAGATAAAGGCGGGCAAATAACTGGGATTCTTTCAGTAGGCACAGATGTTACTGATAAAATTATAGCAGAAAAACAAATGGAGAAAAATGTAGAATACTTCGCCCACTTAGTCGACCATATTAGAAATCCTCTAGCAATACTAAGCGGATTTATCCAAGTAAAAGTAGATGATGAAGAAACAAAAACTAGATTGATAAGACAAATAGACAGGATAGATGATATGATAAAACAGCTTGACAAAGGGTGGATTGATACAGAGGAAACTAGAAAGTTTCTAAAAAAACATAGATAATTCTTTAGATATAATTTTATTTCAGTTAATCTTTTAACTTCATTTTCAGATTTTTGTCTATGGTTAATTCTGTTATTAACGAACTTAAATCCATACCAAATATGATTACTTCGATAAGATTCGTTCTGGCTCCATTTTTACTTTATTTCGCATTTACAAATGAATTATTTCTATTTACAATATTATTCTATGTATGTGCAATTTCAGATTATATAGACGGGCCAATAGCAAGAAGATTTAATTTGACATCTGAACTTGGTTCATTTCTTGATAACCTTGCTGATGAATTATTGCTTTTATCTGGTCTCGCATTTATGTACTTACTAAAGCCTGAAATAATGACAGATAACATATTGGTATTTGCAGTTTTCTTGGCCATATATGCATTTGAAAGAATTCTTTTCTATGGACTACATAATGGAAAACCAAGACTCCACTTATATTCTGGAAAGACATTTGCCAGAGCTTACTATTTATGCCTGCCTGTTTTATTTTATGTTAATAACTACAAGCCATTTTTGTATCTAATCCTAGCCTTAGGTGCTATCACCTTGATAGAACAATCTGTTATATACTTAAAATATAAAGAAATAGATCCTGAAATAAAATCCTTTATCAATCCAAAATATAATCCCTTGAGTTATATTTACAAATTACCTTTTTAGAAAAGAGGCAAAAATGATTCAAATATATATGGACAATATGCTCCTATATGCCTTATCATGTATCTGGTTTATATTACCTGCATATATTGGAAATATGGCTCCTGTCTTTGCAAAAAAATTGTTCAAAGATAGATTTTCTACCCCTATAGATCTTGATAGAAATTTTAGAAATATCCCTATTGCAGGTAAGAATAAAACTTACCGTGGTTTATTTGCAGCTATTTTTCTTTCAACTGTTGTAGTATTAATCCAGAAATTTTCTTACTCTTACCCAGATATACAGAGTATATCTCTAATAGATTATTCAAAGATAAACTGGATCTTATGGGGGCTCTTGATGGGAACTGGCGCTATGTTTGGGGATTTTGTAAAAAGCGTTTTTAAGAGACGAATAGGAAAAAATCCTGGAGAATCTTGGAAACCGATGGACCAGATAGATTTTCTAGGCGGTGCTTTATTTCTATGCTCTCCCTTTTATTTGCCCCCCTTAGATATAATTTTAGGCATATTTATATTTCTTCCAGTACTAAAGATATCACTTGATCGAGTAGGGTACCATCTTAAAATCCATGATGCAAAATGGTGATATTAGGAGGAATTAATATGGAAGATACAGAAAAACTCTATAAAAACTATTATTTTAATGAATTCAAATCTCTTGGAACAGATTATAACGATCCCGAAGAGATTAGGATATATGATGAAAGAATGGGCAAATTAAGGAATATCAAAAAGGAAATTGATGATACTATAAAAATAATTGACCTTAAAAAAGGAGACCTCCTTTTAGAAATCGGATGTGGAACTGGAGAATTTTGCATCGAAGCAGCAAAAAGATGTAGTAAAATTATTGCATTGGATGTATCTAAGAATATGCTTGAGTATGCAAAAAATAAGGCCAGTAATAAGGGGATTACTAACATTTCTTTTGTCAACGCAGGATTTTTATCATACGAACATGAAGGGAAACCAGTAGATTTAGTAGTTTCAAGTATAGCTTTACACCATCTCCCTGATTTCTGGAAGTTAATGGCTCTAAAAAATATTAATTCTATGCTTAAAGAAAAAGGCAAATTTTACCTTCACGACGTTGTTTTTTCATTTGATACTAACAATTTTGAAAAGGCAGTTGAATGCTGGATTAATCAAACAAATGATGACAGAATGAAAAAGAATATGGTAAATCATATTAGCGAAGAATTTTCTACAACAAATTGGATAATGGAGGAAATCATCGAGCATGCGGGGTTTTCTATTGAATCTAAAGAATATAAAAATGATTTTTTTGCTTCATATTTATGTACAAAGAACTAAAGATATGGGAGCTTATAATCCCAATACAAGATTCTATTATACATTAAAAATTAAAATTGAAAGACAATTATTTTGAGAATTATATAGTCAATAATCTTATAAAATATAATCTTAGTATTTTTTATAAGGTTGCAATATGAGAAGAATAGTTAGAGTTGATGAAGAAAAATGTAATGGATGTGGAGTATGCTCCATCATATGCCCACTAAAAATCGTTTCAATTGAAAACGGAAAGGCTGTGCTAGATGAAGATTTATGCGATGGTCTTGGAGGATGCGTAAGGAAATGCCCTCAAGAAGCCATGAGTCTAGTTGAAATTGATTAGGGATATAATTTAATGATTTCTTTTAATAATAAATTTTGCGAATGTGGCACTGACAAAGAAACAGAGAAAATAGAAAGAATTTGTTGTTCTTTAGCTACAGTTACATACAAATGCCCTAAATGTGGGAAAAGAATAAAAAACATTGAATACACTTTAGAAGAGGATAAATAAATATGCTAAGGATGTAAAAATGAATCAAATAGTACAAATATTATTCATAATTTTTTTAATTTCTTTCTCTAGTTTTTTCTTTATTTCTCTAATTCAAGCTCAGGGGGAAAAATCAAACATTCAAATATCAGATATAACATGGTTTCCTAAAAATCCAAAAAAAGATGAAAATGTTGAATTTATAATAATAATCAATAATAGTAAGGGCACCAACTATAACAATATAAATTTGGAGTGCTACTTGAATAGTGATCTAATTGAATCAAAAACAATAAAAGAAATAAAAGATAGTTCTACGTTCGAATATAAATTTACATGGGTAGCCACAACTTCTGATTTTAAAATAACATCTATAATTTATGATAAAAACTATGATAAATTATCCTCTTTCAGTAAACTTTACTTTTCTGGTTACCCTTGGTATATTAAAAATAGTATAGATCAAAGAAAAGGGCCTAGTTTTAACTATTGGTCAGAAAGCGATGAAAATGTATGGATTGATGAAAAAGGGTTACATCTAAAGATAACAGAAAAAGGAGGCCGATGGTATTGTTCTGAAGTTTATTCCGAGGATTCTTTTGGTTACGGGAAATATATTTTTTATCTTGATGGTAGGCCTGATCTATTTGATAGAAATATTGTTTTAGGTCTTTTTACTTATTATTACAACTCTCAAATTTTAGATGAGAATGTAGAAATAGACATTGAATTTAGTAAGTGGGGATCAAACTTACCAAATCTTCTTGCTAGAAATTCCCAGTATGTAATTCATCCATTAAAAAGACAAACTATTCACAGATATAAAATGATATTAAACGGAGATTATTCTGTACATTATTTTGACTGGAAAAAAGACTCAATAGAATTTAAGAGTTTACATGGACATAACGAGGCAACTAATGATAGGAGATTTATAATAGCTGACAAAAAATTCTTTGGGAAAAACATTCCTGTACCTACAACAGAA
>CAZUMN010000073.1:0-4572 GCA_964621955.1 uncultured Thermococci archaeon | reverse complement strand
CAGCCTTTATTGTTTTTAATCTTGCTATAGTCCTTCTAAGCTCCCTTATCCTTCCAGGATTTTCTGGTGCACTGCCTGTAGCAAGTAAAGACCTTTCCTTTGATAATTCGCTTTTAAGCTCGTCTATATTATTTTCAATTTCTTCAACTGAAAGGTCTCTTATATCGTCTACTCTATATATTGCCATTATTATACACCTATTACTTAAACTTTATTTCATCTGGTAGTGATATATCTTGAGGCATTATCTTGATTACAACTCCGATTATACCGAGTTTCTTCTTTGCGGGTGAATATCCAACTCTCACATGCTCAATAGCGGGATCTCCACATTTTTTTAGATATCCTTCGGCAAATCTCATTGAACGGGCTCTTTCTCCACTGAGTTTTCCTGAAATTTTAATTTCAGCACCCTTTGCCCCAGACCTCATTATTCTTCTAAGATAATTGTAAGCTGCCCTTCTATAATGTTCTCCCCTCTCAATAGCGCTAGCAAGCTGAAATGCCATTACATCCGCATTAAGATCTGGATTCTCAATTTGTTGCACTTCAATCTGAGGATTCTCTAGATTAAAAGGAGGTCTTTCAAGCTGATCTGTCAAATCTTTAATGGCCCTCCCTCTTTTTCCGATAACAATCCCGGGCTTCTGAACGAAAACTGTAACTCTAGTTCCAAGAGGATTTCTCTTTATGTCCATCCCTGCATAACCAGCTCTCTTTAGTGAATCTCCAAGGAATTCGTCAATCGTTAAATTGGAAACGCTTTCTTCTATAAATTTTCTCTCAATGGCCATTATCTCTCCTCCACGATTATCTCGACATTTGTAAGCTCCTTGTTATATGGTGAAGCTCTTCCAAATGCTCTTGGCATAAATCCTGGGATTACTCTGCCTCTGTAAGCAGATGCATGAATTATTCTTAGTTTTGTTGTGTTCAATCCTTTATATTCAGCATTTGATTCGGCTTCCTTAAGAAGTTTTAAGAGATTTGTTGATGCTTTTACTGGATATCTCCCGGCAAACCATTTTGAAAGTCCTTTCTTGTGGCCGACTTTTTTGTAATATCTCTTGAATGGTATAGGAGTTTCTAGTTTAATTGTGCTTTCTAGTAATTCCTTTGCCCTTTCGATCTTCATGCCTTTAATTGTATTACATATCTCTCTACTATGTTTTGGAGATATATTCATATTTTTTCCATAAACTTTTGCAGTTTTTGTCTCATCTATATCAGTTCTTGAATAGGGCATCAGATCACCTCAATGGCACATACTGGGAAGACTTTGTAGAGCCCACTCCAGGGGCACCGTGTGAAACTCTTCTTCTTGAAGGTGCAAATTCTCCTAAATAATGTCCCACCATCTCAGGAGTAATCTCTACAGGAACAAATTCCTTACCATTGTAAATTCCTATAGTAACTCCGAGCATCTCGGGGAGTATTACCATATCACGACAGTGTGTTTTTACAGTATAGTTATTTCCAGCTTCCATTTCTTTTCTCGATTCTCGTATATTCTTAAGTAATTTTTTCTGTCTTACGGGAAGTCCCCTCTTAAGAGATCTCCTCTGCCTTGATGGCAAGAGTTCAATCAACTTATCCATAGACATTTTTCCCATTTGATCAACAGTAAAACCCATGAAACTAAATTCTTTTTTAGCCAAGTTTAACGCCTCCTACCAGTTCTTTTTGCCGCTATATGTCCAACTTTTCTACCTGGTGGTGCATTTCTTGAACAAGTTGTACCTTTACCCGGGTGCTTGTGATTACCCCCACCGAACGGGTGATCATTGTGATTCATTGCAATTCCCCTAACTTTTGGATATAGTGTGGCTTTACTTCTAAGCTTGTGGAATTTCTTTCCTGCTTTTACTAAAGGCTTTTCTTTTCTTCCTCCGCCAGCTACTACTCCAATTGTACATCTGCATTCTGAATTCAAAGTCTTCATTACACCTGAAGGAAGCAGTATTACTGTTTTCATATTATCGTGAGCTATTAATGTAGCATAAGTACCTGAAGACCTGACAAATTTGCCCCCGTCCCCAGGTCTTGATTCTATATTATAAATATAAGTTCCCTCTGGGATATTCTTCAAAGGAAGTGTATTCCCAATTTCAACTTCGGCCATTATTCCTGTTGCGATACTACTACCTACTCGAATTCCTTCTGGCACAAGAAATAATTCTTGTTCTTTATTATCAAAAAGAATCGTTGCTACGGGTGAAGTTCTAGCAGGATCATTAAATAGTCCTCTAACAATACCGCGTGTTACTCCGTCTCTCTCTACGCTGTCATAGCTTCTGTGTTTAACTCTTCCATTGTATCTATGTGAAGGGGCCTTGTATGTATTTGTTCCTCTTCCTCTTCTCTGTGAAATAATTCTTTTACCCAATCATATCACCTTAAAATACACCTATTTTTGTTGCGACTTCGTCAGCAGGATACTCTTCTTTTAGTTTAACGTATGCCTTTTTCTTCCCAGTAGACAAAACAG
Source organism: uncultured Thermococci archaeon (assembly GCA_964621955.1). Classification (GTDB taxonomy): domain Archaea; phylum Methanobacteriota_B; class Thermococci; order Methanofastidiosales; family Methanofastidiosaceae; genus Methanofastidiosum. Next base: position 2,084 of record CAZUMN010000073.1, on the reverse strand, counting down.
TCGTGCTTACTTTTTCTACTTCAACTTCGTAAAGTTCTTCTACGGCATTGTATATATCCTGTTTGTTGCTACCCATGGTAACAATAAAGGTCAATATATTGTCCCTCTCCATAGTAGCTACAGTCTTTTCTGTAATAAGTGGATGGACAATCACGTCATGTGGATTTTTCACTTGAACACCTCACTTTTAGAAAGATACTTTATTGCATCTTCAGTCCATATTGTGAGCCTTCCTGCATGCGTACCTGGGGCAAGATGTTCAGCACTAAGCTTATCGACCATTACAATATCTACACCAGGGTGATTTCTTGCAGCCTTCATTATGCCTGCGTCCTTTCCAATAACTATTAAAGGGCCTATTTTGTTTTTGTATCTCCTTCCCCTCATCTTTCCTCTTCCAGCCCTTATTGTTCTAGATTTTGATCTGATTATATCGTCCCAAACTCCAAGGCTCTTGAATATCTCTCTTGTATCCTTTGTCTTTTTTACTGTTTGAATCTTATTCTCAACAATTATTGGGAATTCAACATTATCTAAAAATCTGTGACCTCTTGACATCACCATTTCCTTGTTAGCTGTTATTGATATAGCTGATTTTATTGCTACAGTCCTTTCTTTATTGTTTATCTTCTCACTGATAACTTTCCAAGGTTTTGGTGGATGAGCGACAAATCCTCCTACAACGTGAGGTGCAAACGCAGCCCTTCTTGGGCCAGATTTCATCCTAGGTACTCTTGATATTCCAAGATTTTTCCTTCTTGGATGTGCAGATGTCATTCTTCCGGCAATTGGACTTACCCCCCATGGTTGAATTCTATGAGTTATAGAAGCCAATACCGCTCTCTTGATTAAATCAGGTCTGTACTCATAAGAAAACACTGAGGGAAGGTCTATTGCTTTCAACTTCTCTCCAGTTATTGAATATACATTAGATTTCATTGTTTATGCCTCCCCTGCAGAAGCTTTGTAGAGGTAGGTAATATCTGGTACCCCTCCAGTTCTTCTTACTGGTACCCTTACAGATTTTCTAAGCCTTAACATTCTCTTTGTGGATCCTCCTACGCTACCTTTAAGCATAGCATAGTCGGATGTTAATAATCCATAATTCTTAAATCCTTCTTTTGGAGTAACGTTGAGATCTTTTGGATTTGTTAATCTAAATATTCTTTTGTTAAGTTCTGTTCTCGTGTGGAATCCCATCTGTCCAGCAAATGGCACAGTCCACATAACTTTTGGTGGATGCCATGGACCGATTGAACCTACATGTCGTCTTGCATCATTAGATTTTCTAGTCTGTACTTTTACTCCCCACCTTCTTATTACGCCCTGGAATCCCTTTCCTTTTGTAACTGAAATAACATCGACGAATTCTCCTTCGTCTAAAACATCCTTTACCTTTAGTTCTTTCCCAAAAACACCCTTTAGGTATTCCAACTTGGCGTTAACATCTGCTCCGCCAATCCCGCTTTCCATGACCTCTGGTTTCTTTTTCAGATTAATGAGCTTTGGTTGAGTGCAAACAATAGCTCTTAAATCATCTACTTTTCCGCCTTCTATAAGAGATTGGATTTTAGCAAGGTCTTTTTCAGGATTTTTTGAAACAGTTTTTGATCGTGAAAGTTCTTTCGGGCCTTCTGCCCAAGACTCTGTGACAGTTTTCAGTCCGTATGGAGTCTTCTTGTATGCCCTAACACCACAAACGTAAATTGGTGGAGTTTCTACCAAAGTTACAGGTACCACCATTTCTTTTCCTTTTGTAAGTGTATACTTTCTATCATCTATCCTTAAAATGTGGGACATCCCTACCTTATAGCCGGGAAAGTCTAAGATCTTAACATCATCCACTTCTGGCCAACTATTTACGGTTGGCACTATCTTTGAAGCCCTCTTTCTGGGGCTGTATCCCAAGGAACCTCTACGGGGTCTTTTATTTCGTCCGCTACCGCCCATTTTTAAGCCTCCGGCTTTACATAAAGAGTATTAGGCCTAATAGCCCAAATCTCCAAATTTTATTATTGTACTATTAGTCAAGAATTGAGGAATAAAGTCGCTTTCACTCTATCCCCGTCTGTAATTCGTAACGT
>CAZUMN010000072.1:0-4685 GCA_964621955.1 uncultured Thermococci archaeon | reverse complement strand
AGAAGATTAAAAGAGAGATTGGACAAAGAGAGAAAAATAACGCAATAAACGGGGGATGATAAAATGTTTAAAGTTTGTTTGGCTTGTGGAAATGTAAAACATAATGATGAACTCAAAGCAGAAATAGAAGCCGAAACAATAAGAAAGAAACTTGAACACTATGAACAACTGAAAAGAGAAAATGTAATACTATCTGCAAAAGTAAAAGGATTTGATATTTTGTTTTTTGAAGATGAAAAAGAGGATAAATCATGACACCTAAAATAAATGAATTTATTGCATTGAGATGGATACCACATTGTCCATTGCTTCAATTTTTAGAGAGAGAACTAACTTATGACGACATAGTAACTTTTGAACAAAGATGTAGAAGTTGTCAATATTTTATTAAATTTGAAGAGAATACATTATACTGTGGATTTCCAGAAAATTATTACACTATTGAAGTAGAGAAAGCAAAAAAGAAATATTTAGAAAAAGAGGCGAACTTATGAAAAATGAATCACAGATATTAATTGAGATAGATTTGTGTAACAAACGACTTGAAAAGGTCAAAGCCTTTCCATCAGCATACCACTTTTGGGAAGTTTATATCCAAGCATTAAAATGGGTATTGGAAGAAGGTGACCACAATGGAAGATGGAGAATTTGAAAAGTATTTTGAAAGGATTGAAGACGTATTCGAATTAGGCACGTCTTTTGATGGCAATGAACTTGTAATAGACGATTATTTACTAACTGAAGATGAACGAAAGCAAAAGCTAAGACAAATTCTTGAAGAAATCGAGAACAATGCAAAGGGAGAAGTCTTACACCAAGTATTTGATAAGGAGGCTAAATAAATGGAAGGTGATGTAATGAATTGGTATGAAAAAATATTTGGGGTAAGGTGTATAGATTGTGAAAGTTACTATAAAAAGATTAGGAATGCCGACAACGAACTGATAAGAAACTTTTGTAGTTGTGGTGGTCCAGATTTGAGTAAAATGATACAGAGTATACCAAATCCAAAAGATTTGAGAAGATGTATTTTTTATGATAAAAAGAAGCAACCCACAACCAAAAAGGAGGAGGATTGATTTGAAAGTAAAATATCTGAAAAGAAGACTGCAAGATTTTGATGACAACGCAGAGATATACATAAAATTATCTGGGAACTCTTATGCCCATGTCGAGAGAATTGAAAAGTTTGATGACGGAAATTTACTATTTAGGTGAACACAATGGAAGATGAAGAATTTGAAAAGTATTTTGAAAGGATTGAATGTATTTTTGATAGTTGGTTTGTTTCAACCCCACAAGAAAGAAAAGACAAGCTAAAACAAATCCTTGAAGAAATCGAGAACAATGCAAAGGGAGAAGTCTTACGCCAAGTATTTGATAAGGAGGCTAAACCATGAAGTCTTACGTTTATAAAACAGAAGTTTTCAAGTGTTACAACTGTGAATCTGAAATTTATCAATGCGATTTGTGCAAAGAGTATTTTCGTTTAGGAAATGAGATATTTTGTTTGAAGGATGGAACAAAACATATTTGTGAAGGGTGTTTCAATCAAGTGTAAAAATGAAAGAAGGTGAACAAAGATGAACGATGGAGACCTAATATACTACTACTATAAATTAGAAAGAGAATTTTGTAGAGGGGATTATAGATTCAGGGAAGAAAATGTAAAAAAAATTCTTGAAGAAATCTATCAAAAAGGAAAAGACAACAAGTTCAAAGACATTGGGTATCTCGATGTCGATGAATTTTACCATGAAGAAAAAGGCGAGTGCCCATGAAGCCACATAAAAATCAGCATAAATATATTTGTGGAAATTGTGGCAAAACAAATTTCATTGCAGAACTTGATGGTATATTATCTACAAGGATAAGATGCAAAAAGTGTAGAGGCAATATGTGGCAAAGTGAGTATGAAAAAGAAAAAGAGGCTAAACCATGACCTTATTTGGTTTGAAACCACGAAAAGATTTTCCAGATGTGCTTGAACTTGAAAGTATCAAAAGAGAAATAAAAGAGTTTGACAAATATCTCAAACGATTAGAAATAGAAGGCAGGGAGTATTTAAAATGAAGTCGCCAAAAGAGCTAAGGGAATGTGAGTGAATGAAGTCCGAAGAAAAAATTAAAAAGAAAATGAAAGAGATTTCTGATGATTATTTTAAAAAGAATACTTCAAATGACGGTAGGGTATTTTTTATGGGAGAACTCAAAGCATTAGGTTGGGTGTTAGGATTGGGAGAAGAGAGTATGAAAAGCAAATATGAAGCTATATAGGGGATTAATATTTGGATTCTTAATATCATCACAAGAAGAATGAGACAACATGAAAGATAATGAGCTGTTACTAGAAAAATTGGAAGAAGAGTATTGGGCGGACATGAAAGCAGAAAGAGAAAGGGAAGAGCAGGAGGAAGAAGATGTATTTTAAATTGCGGAACATGGAGTTTAGTTACCCTAAGTCTTTGAGCCTAAGGGCATATGCCAGTTTCATGAAAAGGAGGGGCATAGAGAAGAGGGATTACCTAGACAACAGATACCTGTACAGGTGAGGCAGATGGGAAAGAAATTGAAATGGTCTAAAGTTTTGGAGCATATGTGGCTAGTTCAGTTTGAGAATTACGAAAAGCTGAAGGAAGACCTCAGATGTGCTAGTTACTACGAGCTGGAGGTCAAGGTAAAGAATTGTCATGAGGAAAGTTATTACAAACGCTTTAAAACGTTAGAGCAATACAAAGAAGTGTTTTTTGAGGCAATGGACGCAACATTCACCCAAGACGAGCAAGAGATATTCGTAGAGAATATGAATAGGATATACAACGGGTGCTAGAGAGACAAATGCGAAAAATGGAAAACAAAGGAGGAATAAAAAATGAGCCCATTTATTATCCCAATAGCACTAGGGCTTTTCATAGTATTTTTAGGGCCCGCATTGGTGTGGTTCGGGGTAGAACTAATGGAGGGATATGAATCAGAGAACACAAATCCGGAATGGAAAAGAGAATGGTGTGGAAAAAAATATTGAGGGGTGTGAATTAATGATAATAACAAAGACTAAGGATTTTGTAAGATTGGACATAAAGCCCAAGGACGAGATAAGACTTTTGATTGACATAGTAAATAATGGCGATTTCATAAGGGAAGACTTGTCCTTCGAGCTCCCATATGCAGACGGGAAGCTGGTCTTACTGGACAATAGTTATCAACGCATCTATGAGGGTGAAGTCCAAAGGCTAATCAAGGAAAAGAGCCTAATATTCAACAGAATGAGAGATAAGGGATTGGAGAAGGAAATGCTCGGTAGATTGGAGGAGTTGATGTGAGAACGGAAGATTTGAGAGAAAGAAGGGATATACCAAAGGCAGTGAAAGAGGTATTGTGGAACACCTCTTTGTTGAAGGGCGATGAAGTCATAGAGCTCTATAAAGCCCTATCAAATGAGGCGGAGAGAAGGGGATTGCACAAGGATAGGGGGATGTAGTATGTATTGTACAAAGTATGAGGGAGTTTTAATGGTATTTGAAGTTGATTTTTGGGGACACGGGATAGAAGTCCATTTTGATGGGGAAGAGACGCCGATTGCAATATATGGGGGAGACAGAGGCTTTGCAATAAGAACGTGGACATATCCAAATCACCCTGACGGGGATGACATGCTTTCGATTTTTGACAATTTTGATATGGAAGAAGGGGATTTCGTTCACGACCCCGAAGCAGGGCTTCTGCTGGAATTGGAAGACCTAAATACTAAGGATTGGCATTCAGGCAGATGTTTTTAAGGAGGTGACTAAATGAGCTTAGGCGTAGAGGGACGGAGGTGGGGAATGAATAAAGCAATGGGATGTTCAATTGGCCTTGTAGAATATACTGTATTATTGACCTGGGAGGAGTATATCGGCAAGGCGTGTTGTCAAGGTATTTCTATGGCGAGGTCATTCGGGGCGGAAGAAAGGAGGACTAATCATGTATAAAGAGGGATAAGAATGGAACAAAAATATAGTACGGGGCAGACAGTTTACGTTGCCTACGAGTTTTTTGATAAGGAAGGAAATCCAAGGGTGGACACGAGAGCTGTTTTCAAGAGTTTCCCAATCTACACAGGCGATTGGCGCTATAATCTAAAAAATCCAAAAAGGAAAGACGACGTTATTTTCAATGTGAGTGAACAGGAAATCTACTCAACTATAGAAGAAGCAAAAGCGGAGGCATTAAGGAAGTGCATAAGAAAACTCGAGCATAGAAAAGGATTCTTAGATTTGAGGTATGCCGAGTTAAACGACGAACTAAAAAGGAAGATAGAGAACAACAGAAAAGAGGCCAAAAAGATAGAAGAAAAAATGGCAAAATTAAAAAGGATGATTAAATGAATTTCACAAAAGGGGAGGGGCAGTTGGTATCCGAGGTGATAGAGTTCTTAGTGAACTGCAGCGATTTCAACGACGAAGGGGTATTCAAAAGATTTAAAGCGGATAAGCTCCAAAAAGAGGACATAAGGTTGCTATGTCGGTCGATAGAGGAGTACCAAGAAGTATTGCGTGATGATGAGCGCAATTGGGATAGTAATCACAAATCCCTATTAGGAGATTACGACAATATAAAATCGAAGTTAATGGGATTGCGTGGAAAAAAAGGAGGCTAAACCATGAAGTTTTGTCCGAATAAGGAATGTGAAAATCTCTTGGTCAA
>CAZUMN010000071.1:0-4891 GCA_964621955.1 uncultured Thermococci archaeon | reverse complement strand
AATCATCGACTTTTATCCACTGCCAATATGTCTCTTGTTTGTTATGGGTAATGGTAAATGTTTGCCCAACCTTAACTGTTGTCATACTAATCCCGTAAGGGGATCCTTCGCATAGGCATGGAGCTGAACCATCACATGAAGAGCAGTCAATGCCTACAGCACTGCTAAGGGCCGATGCTACCCCAAATGTGCTTCCAATAAATAACAAGCTTACCAAAATAGCAAATATTTTTTTCATAGTTATCACCATTATAATTATTTAAAAATAATTCTTATCCCATTTAAACTTTTGCCTGGAGTTCGTTATGGGATTTTCTCTAAATTTACTGGTAAAAATATTATAATTCATTATTTATTTAATTAGGTTCAAGAGCCGTAAAATGGTCAAATTTCCCCTATTATATATTCCTTGTTTTTCCATGGAGTTTCCAATCCTTTTACCAAGATGAGAGCTGGCCTTATTTTTAGGGCCAATACTATATCTATTCTTTTCAATATCGTTATATATGGAGAAAACAAACTAATAATGGACATATTATAGGAGGTCTTTTTATGGGTGCCATTATGGGGGTAATAAACGATATTACCAAGGTAGCGATGGTTCTAGTTGTAATAGGCTTCATCATAGGCGTTGTCGTGGGCCATGCAATAGCAGCCCCGATTCCAACAAGCGATGCGACCACTCAAGCTGCCGTTCAATCGGAGCCTCAAACAAACACGCCCCAGATAGGGGGATGCTCGATGACCGATATGGAGGCAGAGTCTTTAAGGAACTACAACAAGAATCTATCGGATGAGAACTTGAGGCTGCATGAGGTAATCATATCACAGAACGGCAAGATACTTGGATTAAACTCTGAGATTAGTTCTTTGAAGGGAGACATATCATTGCTTAAAGTACAGATTGAAACGCTGAAAGAGATTAATGAGCTTTCGAAATAAATATGTTATTTTAAGCAACTCTTATAAATTTCTAAAGCATAACTTAAGACAATGGTCTATTCAAAGTATAACATCGGGCTTTCTGCTTTGGGAAAACTTGAAAGGAAGTTCCTTTTGGGATTTCAGAAGGAGTTCCAGAAGGCTTTACTTAGTGCCATCGGAGTTAAGGCGGTGTGCTTCTTTGATCCTGTGGATCCAAAGGCAGTTGAGATTTCCAAGATGCCAAAAGGCGTTTACAACTTCAAGAAGAGAAAATACTGCACATTCCCTCTTTTCACATTTTCTAGGGGCGCTCTTTTGAAGGCGATAAAAAAGGCCGAGCCTGAATCCCTTGTCAAGGTGCTTGTGATAACTGACGCCCCCATCTACAGGAGGAATTTTGACGGTGAGATATTTAGCGATATTGAGTGCGGTAACGATGTCGCCATAGTCTCTACTTATAGATTGAAATGTTACCCGAGGGGTCCAAAGTCTATCAGGCAGCGCTTGATTAAGGAGTCATTATATCTTGTTGGCCGTTTGATAGGATTACCAAACTGCATTAATGAAGGGTGTGCCATGAAACCTGCTAAAAATGTCGATGACATAGATAAGAAGAATAAGGCTTACTGCAATGACTGCCTGAATAAGCTTTACGGCGGAAAGATCTGATTTTCTCGATTCCATATGCTTATATATTTTTAAGACAAACAATACGCATGGAGAAAAATCCAAAATGCCCTAAATGCGGGGGAGAAAATACTGTCCCAATTTGTTATGGTCTACCTATGTATGAGATGTATGAAAGTGAGCAAAAGGGAGAGCTTGTATTAGGCGGGTGTTGTGTTACAAGTGACTCGCCCGAGTGGTACTGCAAGGAATGCAAAAACAGATGGGGGAACTATTCTGAATATTTGATTAGACAACGGCAAGAGTTACTTAAAAGATTTGAAAAACATAAGGAAGAGTAGAGCCTGATTTTCTAAACGGAAGAATTCAATTTTTCCTTCTCATCGCAGAGTAGCGCATAGTCGCAGTTTCCACACTCCCACCCGGGCTTTGGTGTGAAATCCTCATCCATTATTTTAGTTATAGTTTCAAGAATCCGATCTTTTATCTTCTGTATTTCCTCATCCTTTGGCTCAATAACGACCTTTTTATTTTGCCGCAAATACCATAGCCCAACTTGCTTTGGCCTCTTCCCAAAGAGCTGTTGGACCGCCATATCATAGATCAAAAGCTGAAAGTCCTTTCTCAATTCATTTTCTGAAATTGGCGTTTTAGAAGTCTTATAGTCCCAGATTATGTAATCATCGCCGTCCTTGTCAACCCTATCGATAAATCCCTTTATGCTATAATTTTCAAGTTTTATTGTGAAATTTTTTTCCGCCTCAACTATAGTTGTACCTATATTTCGCTGCTCCTGAATGAATCTATCGAGGATTTGAACTGCATCATCCATTGCTTCCTTTTCCGCTTTCTCAGTTGTATACCCGGTGCTCTTCCAGTACGCCTTCAAGTATTCTATGGCAAGGTGTATATCGATTGGTTCCCCTCCCATCAGCTTCTTTGATAGCTCTTCAATGACGTTGTGGACAGTTCCCCCAAAATCAAAGTACGGTTTTGGAAGAGTCGGTATTCTATAGACATAGTTATACTTGTAAATTCGTGGGCACCTCTTATAGGTGGTAAATTGAGAGGCGGAGAACGTTAGTTCTTCTTCTATTATCTTATCCTTCTTTATCTCACCCTCTTCTATCTGCTTAAAAATGGCCTCATAGTCAAGCTCTTCTAGATTTTGGACAATTGATTTAGGTTCTTTTCCCTCTAGCTTTTCTAAGAGCATGAGCTTTGGTAGAACCTTCCCATAATCATTTCTGTGAAGGTCTGATATTATCTCGCTGATATAGTTTTGTCTTATCAATCCCTTAATTGAATCTTCCTTTATCGAGATTGGGTCTGCCCGGGGAGTTATGAAGTCTATATTCTGATTTTTGGTATAATCTATTTCTTCAAGGAACTGGCTTATTTTAGAGTCCCTTTTATTGTCGCCATACCTTTTGGCATAAGTGATGAAAAGCTTTTTTTCTGCTCTTGTAATTGATACATAGAACAGTCTTCTCTCTTCCTGTAAATGCAACTCCCTTTCATCAAACTCATTTTGCACCCCATTTAATAGCTCCTTTGGGATCTCAAACTTGTCACTCCTATACCTTGCGGGAAGCCTGCCACTGACAAGGTCTGGGACAATAACAACTGGAAACTCCTTTCCTTTTGCCGTGTGAATGGTCATAACCTGGATGACGTTATTTTCTTCTCCCGTCTCAGTCTTTATTTCAAAGTTTGATGCGTAATCAATAAAATCAATAAAATCTTCTAGCTCGGTTTCTCTGTAAAGATTATAGTAGTCAACTGTGAACTTATAGAACTGGTTTAGAAGAGAGATGTTTTTCTTGTTATCAAGGCTTACTTCATACTTGTAAAAATCAATATCAAAAAGAATCTTGTATACGAGCTCGGGAAGATTTACAACTGTTTTTTCAGATACTATGAAGTTTAGCTTTTCTTTTATGTGATTGAACTTATCTTGGTCTACATCTATTTCTTTTATACTTTCAAACGTTTCATATAGGCTTAACTTGTTCTTGTGGGCATACCTTGTGAATCTTTTTACCTCAATAGCTCTAATGCAAATCTGCTTTCTTTGAAGAACTCTTGCTATCTCAATGTTCGACTCAATGGGATTTGATGCGATTTTTATAAAGGATACGACATCCTTTATTAGTGGCTCTCTAAAGAAGTCAGAGTTCCCAACAAACTCGTAAGGCATCTTGTGCTTGTCAAACACATCTATTATCGGCTGCGCATCCTTCTTTCTCCTGACCAATATGGCGATTTCTTTGTAGTCATGATTTTTTAAAAGTGTTTGAACTTGATTCAATATGTAGTGTGACTGCTCCTCCTCGTTGATTAGCTCTGAAACAGTTACCTTTTCTCCCTCTTCATTTTCTGTGAAAAGTTTCTTTACAAATCTATCAGGTTTGTTTGATATCAGCTTGTTTGCAACACTCAAGATATTCTTCGTGCTCCGGTAGTTCTGCTCTAAGACGATCTCTTTGTGAGTTGGGTAAGTTTCCCTAAACTCAGAGATGTTTGTGAGGTATGCACCCCTAAACCGGTATATGCTCTGGTCATCATCGCCCACGACTGTTAAGTTTTGGTGTTTTGCTGCGATTAGATTTACAATCTGAAGCTGGATGAAGTTTGTGTCCTGGAACTCATCGATAAGAATGTATCTGAATCTTTCCTGATATTTTTTTAGTATAGTTGGCCTTTCCTTTAAGAGCTGATAGATTTTTGTCAGCATGTCCCCGAAGTCAATGATGTTATTTTTTGTCTTGTAATCCTCATAGTGTTTATAGACCTTTAGTATATCCTTTAGCGTTTCCAGCCGCTCGTAGTTTTCAAGGTCTAGCTTCTCCTTTGATTTGTTTTCAATGTAATTCTCAAGCTTTTCAATAGTTACAAACTCATCCTTAAACTTTGAGATGATTTTTCTGAGTTCTTCAACAAGTGTGATCGGCTTAAATCCAACTTCTATGAATTCAAGGTTAAATGAGTCTATGTTTTTGATAAACCATACTAACTGTGCCGTATCCTCCATAACTTTCAGAGGGGAGTTCATTTTGAGATCTAAAATATTGTCTTCAATTAATTCCTTACAAAATGAGTGGAATGTTGTTATGATAATATCCTCTGTTGATCCAACGAGCTTGTTTACTCTATCAAGCATCTCTGCTGCTGCTTTGTCTGTGAATGTCAAAGCTAGGATATTTTCCTGGGGTATTCCTGACTCTACGAGGTATGCAATCTTTTTTGTGATAACGCCTGTCTTTCCGCTCCCAGCGCCTGCAATGATTAGTATCGGCCCTTCTGTTGATTCAACGGCCTCTTTCTGTTTTGGGTTTAG
>CAZUMN010000070.1:820-4912 GCA_964621955.1 uncultured Thermococci archaeon | reverse complement strand
CTTGGTCTTGATAGGGATTCAGAGCTTGTTTCAAGCATATATGATGAAAGGAACATTGCAGTCAAAAGACTGATTAAAAAGGCGATAGAAGTTGTCAAATCAAAGCATAAGAAGATTGGTATATGCGGTCAAGCACCATCAGACTTCCCTGAATTTGCATCCTTCCTAGTTGAAAGTGGAATTGATTCAATTAGCTTAAATCCCGACACAGTCATAAAAACTAGACTAAACGTTTGGGAAAAAGAAAAAGAGATGGGGTTCATATAATTAATGTTTGAATCACTAATTTCATCTGTTGTTTTGGGGATAACAGCCGGCTTGTGCCCGTTGAATCTCTTTTTTATTATTCCTATTTTTCCAAAAATATTGGGTGAGCGGGCACCTCTCAATGCAATTTTATTTTCTGTGGGCGTTGCAACAATTTTTGTACCTCTTGGACTACTGGGTAATTTTGGAGTTTCTTCGATTTTTAATTCAGATACTAAATTAGGATTTCTTCTAGGGGCGATAATATCGATATTTATCGGATTAATCCTATTGAGAATAATAAAAATAAGTTACATATTATCTGTAAAAAAGGAGAGAAATTTTTACGGCTCAACTCCTTATACATATGGGATTTCATATGGCCTAATAACTATAGCAAGAGCTGCCCCTCTTTTGATATCCCTTATATCAATAGTATCGTTAGAAAAAAATATTTTCATTGCCTCAATCTCGCTTTTAATTTATTCATTTTTAGTAGGTGCTCCACTTATTATTATCTCCTCATTTTTTGGACTAAAGAGGGTAGAAGACTTTGTTAAAAAATATTCAAAATCTTTGGATAGGATAAGCGGGATAATGCTTGTACTAATTGGTTTGTATTATCTATATTTATTTGTTTATAGCTAAAGATTAATATTCTTATGAATATACATTAGTTTAATATAATAGATATTATAGAACAATTTTTATAATTTGTTTTGATTTTTAGTATTATGTTCTAATATAATAGTTAAACTTAAATAGGGATATATCAAACTTCAATAGCCGGATAGAAGGTGATACCATTGAACGTTTCAGAAAGATCGTCAACGATAAGTTATGCAATTCGAGACGTAGTTGAATATGCAAGAAAACTTGAATCTAAAGGGGACAAGATACTAAAACTAAATATAGGAGACCCTCTGAAGTTTGACTTTAAAACTCCAGAGCCTATGGTAGATGCAATCGTCAATGCGGCTAGAGGTAGTTTTAATGGTTACGAGGATTCTCTTGGGAACACAGAGTTGAGAAGAGTAATTGCTGAAAGAGAATCTAAAAATAATGGAAAAATATACCTAGAAGATGTTGTTGTAACGTCAGGAGTTACAGAGGGAGTAAATCTAGTCTTTGGAGCTACTCTTGAACCTGGGGACGAAGTTTTAGTTCCAGGACCAGGTTATCCAACTTACACCGCTTATGCAACTTTTTTTGGTGCAACTCCAGTTCCTTATAGAACTATTGAAAAGGATGGGTGGAATATTGATGTCCAAGATCTCAAATCAAAGATAACTGAAAGGACAAAATGCATAGTTATAATTAATCCAAATAATCCCACAGGTGCAGTTTACCCTAAAAAAACCCTAAAAGATATACTGGATATTGCAATAGAACATGATGTCTTTATTATTTCTGATGAGATATATGATAGGATTACCTTTGATGATTCCTTTGTAAGCCCAGCTTCCATGACTGATGAAGTGCCTATACTAACATTCAACGGTATTTCAAAGATTTATCTTGCACCTGGTTGGAGAGTTGGGTATATGGCATTCTATAACTGGGATACCCTGTTTGATATAAAAGAGGGGATAATGAAGGAACTTCGTGCAAGAATTGCTGCAAATTCTATATGCCAAGTAGGAGCTATTGAAGCCTATAAAGGCAGCGAAAAATACGTAGTAGAAATGGTTTCAAAGTTAAAGCAGAGGAGCGAATTTGCTTACAAGAGATTAAATGAGATTCCGGGAATAAGCACTACAAAACCTATGGGTGGACTTTATATCTTTCCAAAAATTGATTTAGATAAAAGGTGGAAGGATGATAAAGAGTTCGTATATGAATTTCTAAAAATGAAAAAAGTTCTTTTGGTCCATGGTAGTGGATTTTGCCCCATTTATGGAAAGGGCCATTTCAGATCAGTTTTTCTACCTCCAATTGAAACAATGGAAGACGCATTTTCAAGACTTGAAGATTTCATGAAAACTAAAAAATGATTTTTTAGAGATAATCATTTATATTTTAAATTTCTAATATTATATATGCGGACTACAGACCCACAAATTCTTGATGCTATTAAGAAGGTTCTAAGAGAAGACATAGTAATTCACTCGCAAAAAGAACTCTTTGAAAAGGTAAGAAAAAAGCTATCTGAAAAAGATGAGGTTAGGGTCTCGGCAGAGAGGATAAGGAGAGTTGCTAAAAAATATGGGGTAAGAGTTCAGGTCCACTCCCGTAAGGGCAAAGAGATAAAGACCTGTCCCTTTTGTGGAAAAGACCTTCAAGATATTATCTCCCAAGACCTATTTGGCAGATCAACGACAATTGGCAAAGTCTGTAAAAACTGCAAATTTGAGATAGGGCTTGGTAGAAGTCCTGCAAGATATATATTCAGAAGGTAGAATTATATTCTGAAAAATCTTTTTTTGCTTGAGCTTTCTTTAATAATGCCTTCGGCCAATCCCTTGAGTAGCCCTAAAATAATAGGCCCGTATAGAATTCCAACTGGACCTAGCATATATGCTCCCCCAAGGAAACCAATTAGAACTATAAACGGATGAAGTTGTGCCTGTTTTCCGCCAAGTTTTGGAAATATATAAAAATTGTATAAAACCCCAAGAATTACTACCCCAAATACTAAGAGCGCTATCCCCCTAAACAAATCACCTATGAGGAGAAAGTAAAATCCTACAGGGATATAAATTGTCCAAGGTCCCGCCACCGGTAACAATGCAGCAAGCCCGACTAAAAGTCCTAGTAAGAAAGAATAAGGTACACCCAATGAAAGGAAACCTATAGTTGCAAGTAATCCAATTATGATTGCACTCATTACGTTTCCATAAATTAATCCATTAATCACCTTGTTAGTAGGCTCAAGAATTTCGATTAAATCTCTGTGGTAGTGTGGGGGCATTATTTTACGAATAAAATCTTCAATTACTACTCGTTCATGGAGAAAGTAATAAAGAGCTAAGAACAAGATTAGAATATTCATTAATGTTAAAGGCAATCCATGCATCGATCTTGAAAAAACTTCTGTTAGATTCACTAATCTAGGAAAAGTTTCAGTAATAAATCCATAAAAAGGAGATTCAGATATATCTATCCCAAAGATACCTAGAATAGAAACTGAAGATCTACTTTTTAATATTTCGGTAATCGTCCTAAGTTCAGAAAGAGCTTTAAAAAATGCATAAAGTATTGTGATTAAAATCGGGGCAGATACGAAAAGGGTAGTAAGTGCTGCAGATAAACCATTCCTTTTTGTTTTATTAAAAATCCTATTGTAGACTGGAAGGAATGCGTATGCAAATACAAATCCGCCTATCAAGCCAGGGATAATTGGATAAACTAAATAGAGACCCATAAGGAGGATTATAACAGCTATTGCAATCTTGATGTATGAGATTTTATCCATTAAGACTATATAATATGGCTATTATAAAAAGTTATTTATAAATTTAAAAAAATAAAAAATTTAGAATTATCATCCAGTTGGGCATTCTTCTTCCCATGGTCTGATACATTTTTTAAGGCCTTCACACCATTGGTATCCAGATGCAACTAGACATCCATGTTCGTCGACATCTCCACCGATAGTGCAGGACTCTTCCCATGTTCTAATGCATTTGTTTTTGACCTCACACCATGTGTAGCCAGCAGATTCTTTGCATCCATGTTCGTCGACATCTCCACCGATGCTACATGTTTCTTCAAAAGGTCTGTAACATTTCTGTGTGTATTCACACCACTGGTAGCCTGCAGCTATGAGGCACCCATGCTCATCTCTGTCCCCACCGATGCTACATGTTTCTTCAAAAGGTCTGTAACATTTCTGTGTGTATTCAC
>CAZUMN010000070.1:0-720 GCA_964621955.1 uncultured Thermococci archaeon | reverse complement strand
ACCACTGGTAGCCTGCAGCTATGAGGCACCCATGCTCATCTTTGTCGCCGCCTATAGGTTTAGGCGCTTTACAGGACTCCTCCCAAGGCCTGTAGCATTTCTTTGTATATTCGCACCACTGGTAGCCTGCTGCAATTAAACAGCCGTGTTCATCTCTGTCGCCGCCTATTGGAGGTGTGGGTGGATCAGGAGCGCATGATTCTTCCCATGGTCTGTAACATTTTTGTTTGTAATCACACCACTGGTATCCTGCTGCAATTAAACAGCCGTGTTCATCTCTGTCGCCGCCTATTGGAGGGGATTCAGAACAGTGTTCTTCCCAAGGTTTGATGCACTTATTTTTTAAAGCACACCATTCCTCTCCATCATCTATTAAACAACCGTGTACATCTTTATGTACTTCTTTAGAACAATTTTCTTCCCAAGGTCTGATACATTTCTGCTTAATATCACACCAGACATATCCAGCACTTCCGATACATCCATGCTCATCCCTGTCACTGCCATATGGCTGCACGCATTCTTCTGGAGGTTTGATACATTTTTGTAAAGCGTTACACCAAGAATATCCTGAAGAAGTAATACATCCATGTTCGTCCTTCTGTTCTTTTGGAGTTTGAGCGCAACCTAGTAGAAGTGATAATATCACCATACTAGAAATCAAAATTATGTAAGTTTGTTTCATCGGAAGAGTTAAGATTAAGAAATATATAAATATTT
>CAZUMN010000069.1:1338-4968 GCA_964621955.1 uncultured Thermococci archaeon | reverse complement strand
CCAAATAAGCCAGTTTCAAACTACTTGAAAAAGGAATATTCAACAATTAATCAGAATTTATCAATATCTCAAGCAATTGAAACGCTTCAAAAAGACGGAACAAGATATATCGCCGTAATTGGGGAAGATAATGCGCTTATTGGTATCCTGAGAGATGTTGACATTCTCAAGGCTTTTAAAGGCTTAATCTAGCCAGATTATAAGAGAAACATTTATATGCAATCTTAAGACAACAACTTTAAATTTTGAAGGGGTAAAAATGGTAGAAACCATTATCAATGACAGTGTTATAGAGAGAGTTTCAGAAATTGCTAGATTAAAGCTTTCTGATAAAGAAAAAGAAAAATTCCGCGAAGAATTTGAGAGAATTCTTGAAGAATTTTCAATTATTGATGAGATTAAAGTTGGCGAAAAAGAACTTTATTATGTTGTGGAAAACGTCAACGTTTTGAGGAAAGATTCAGAACCAAAACCCTTCAATAATATTAACAGAATTAGATCTAACTTTAACAAAATAGAAGACGATTTTATAGTCGTTCCAAGAAATCTTTGATTTAGTGATATCATGTTTACTAGAGATCTCATTGAGGATTTATTATCCAAGTCAGTAGAAGAACATCTTCATAAAAAAATTGAAGAGATTGAAAAAAGGAATAAGGAAATAAACGCTTTTATTACCTTGAGTACCGAGGAAGCCGAAAAATCTTCAAAAGAAATCCAGAAAAAAATAAACGATGGAACTCAGGGAAAGCTTTCTGGCCTTGTTATTTCTATTAAAGATAACATTGCAGTCTCTAATACTAGAATGACTTGTGGTTCAAAAGTATTAGAGAATTATATAGCACCCTACGATGCAACTGTTACTAAGTTGATTAAGAAGGAAGATGGTATCATAATTGGTAAGTGTAACATGGATGAATTTGCATGTGGCTCAGATGGGACTTCTTCTTATTTTGGTCCAACTAAAAATCCTAGAAATATTGATTATGTTCCCGGGGGGAGTTCTTCAGGAAGTGCAGCTTCAGTTGCTGCAGATTTTTCTGATCTTTCTATAGGTAGCGATACAGGTGGTTCAATAAGATGCCCCGCAAGTTTTTGTGGCGTATATGGATTCAAACCAAGTTATGGATTAGTTTCTAGATATGGCCTTTCTGATATGGCCATGAGTCTAGAAGGCCCAGGACCTTTTGCAAAAGATACTTACGGAATAGCACTTTTACTCGACGTTATTTCTGGTAAGGACCCTAGAGATACGGTAACTGTTCAAAGTAATAACTCATATCTCAAAACAGTTGAAAACTTCAAAGATGGCGATATTAAAAATATGAAGATTGCATACGCTAAAGAGTTCTTTGAAGGCGTAGATGAAAATATAAAAAACATGATACTTGACAAAATTGGGACGCTTGAATCCCAAGGTGCAAAAATAGAAGAAGTTTCACTCCCAAACATAAAATACTCTATACCTATATATTATTTAGTTGTGTTCAGTGAGTTCTCATCAGCAATGTCGAAATTTGATGGGTTTAAATACGGCCATTATGCGGGAGGACAAGACATAGTAGAAGCCGTTTCTAATACAAGGGAAACTTCAATGGGAACTGAAGTCAAGAGAAGGGTTCTACTTGGAACATTTATCACAATGGAAGAATTTAAAGGCAGATGGTACACAAAAGCTCTGAAGGCGAGAAGTGCCATTAAAGAGGACTTTAAAAGAATTTTTAATTCATATGATTTACTTATTGGCCCAACTATGCCCACACTCCCTTGGAAAATAGGAGAAAGAATCTCCGACCCCCTAGCTATGTATTCTTCAGACATACTTACTGTGAGTGCAAATCTTGCAGGTATTTGCGCCTCAAGTCAGCCTGTTGGTGAAGTAAAAGGCCTTCCAGTGGGATTACAACTTCACGCTGATAGCTTATCTGAGTCTAAATTGCTTAAAGGCATGAGGGCGGTAGAAATAGCCTGTGGGGGAATGTAATTGCAGCTTCACGAAGATAAATACAAAGATTTGAACCTAAAAATAGGTCTTGAAATACATGTCCAATTGAAAACTAATCAAAAGATTTTTTGTGAGTGCTCATCAGACTATATTAATTCCCCTCCAAACAATAATATTTGCCCTATATGCACATCACAACCTGGATCAAAACCGATGGGAATAAATGAAACGGCACTAGAAAATCTCCTAAAAATAGGTTTATTCTTAGGTTGCAAAGCATACGAAAAACCTTTCTATGTCCAAAGAAAACATTATTTTTATCCTGACCTACCTTCAAATTATCAGAGAACATCCCAACCTATTTTAGGTAACGGCGTCTTTATGGGCGTTGGTATCTGGGAGATACATATTGAAGAAGACCCTGGTAGGTACGAACTTAGAGAGGGTAAAGTTGACTTTAACAGATCCGGTGTACCTCTAGCAGAAATAGTAACTGCACCCGATATAAAATCTCCCGAATATGCAAGAGAATTTTTGAGAGACCTTTTGTTATCCCTTGAATATTTAGGTGTGATAAGGGGAGAATCAGGATCCATTAGAGCAGATGTTAACATCTCGATAATGGGTGGAAATAGAATTGAAATAAAAAATGTCAACTCTGTGAAGGGTATCTACAAAGCCTTGAAATATGAGATTGTTAGGCAGAAAGCTGTTCTACAGAGAGGTGGAACAATAACGATGGAGACAAGGCATTTTGATGAAGCAAGCATGATAACTAAAACCTTGAGGAAAAAAGAAACAGTTGCTGACTATAGGTATATTCCTGATCCAGATCTAGTTCCAGTTTATATTAGTCCGGAGATGCTAAATGAAATTGAGTCAGTACTCCCAGAATCCCCACATGCGAAAAAGAAGAGATTTATGGAAGAATATTCATTAGGAGAAGAAATAGTTGATTCTTTGATATCTGACCTTTATCTATCTGATTTATTTGAAGAATCTGCAAAAAATTCAAATCCTCTTGAAGCGGGTAAGTGGTGTGCAACTGAACTTAAACGAAGATTAAATGAAAAAAACTTGTCAGTTTCAACATCAAAAATTAATGCAAAACACATATCTGATATGGTAGGATTCATCGAAAGAGGAGAACTTTCTGTGAAAAATGCTAAGTGGATTATTGAAGATGCTGTTGATAGCGGTGAAGAAATCCCAGTTCTCATGGGTAAAAAGAACTTTTATCAGATTAGTTCAGAGGACACATTAGTTGAGGTAATAGAAAAGATTATAGCTGATAATCCAAAAGCTGTTTTAGACTTTAAATCTGGAAATCAAAATGCATTACACTTTTTATTTGGCAAAGTTGTCAATGAAACAGAAGGCAGGGCAGAACCTTCAAAAACAATAAAATTACTTAAAGATAAATTATGTGCGGTGGCTTAAATGCTTAAAAGAACATGTTATTCAAATAATTTAAAAGATGGCGAGGAAGTTGTACTCGCGGGATGGGTTCATGAGAGGAGAGACCTTGGTGGGATTAAATTTATTTTGTTAAGAGATAGAGAAGGAATTGCCCAGATTACTGCACCCAAAAAGAAAGTCTCTGAAGAAATTTTTAAATTAATGGATTCTTTAGGAAGAGAATGGATCATTGCAGTTAAAGGAAATACAAAAGCATCTCCCCAAGC
>CAZUMN010000069.1:0-1238 GCA_964621955.1 uncultured Thermococci archaeon | reverse complement strand
TCATATTTCGAAAGAGAAGCTTTTCTAGCACAGTCTCCCCAGCTATACAAACAGACTATGATGGCTACTGGGATGGACAGGGTTTTTGAGATGGCTCACTACTTCAGAGCTGAAGAGTCCAACACACGAAGACACCTTTCAGAATCTGATGCTGTAGATATAGAAATGTCATTTATTGAAAACGAAGACGATGTTATCTATATTCTTGAGAATCTAGTTTCCCACATCTTGAAATGCGTTAACGATAATAAAAAGAACGAACTCGCTTTATTAGGTGTCGAAGTAAATACTCCTTCTACACCTTTTAGAAGAGTCAAATATGACGAGGCAATATCCCTTCTTCAAGAAAGTGGATTTAATGTTCACCACGGTGAAGATTTAGGTACAGAATCAGAAAAAGCTTTAGGAAACATTGTCAAGGAAAAATATGGGGATGACCTTTACTTCTTGACAAAATACCCCCTATCCACTAAACCATTTTATACTAACTTTGATGGCGAGACAGCAAGGGCATTTGATTTGGACTATAAAGGTGTTGAAATAAGTTCAGGTGGCCAGAGGATCCATAATGTAGAAGTTCTTAAAACAAGAATAAAAGAAAAAGGGCTGCCTGTATCCTCATTTGAAGCTTATCTCAAGCCTTTTAGATATGGAATGCCACCACACGGTGGATTTGGTCTTGGTATAGATAGGCTCATAATGCAGATGCTAAATCTAGAGAATATACGAGAGGGTGTGTTATTTCCTCACGATAGAAGAAGGCTTGAACCATAGAAATATTTATTTATTTTTTTAAGATTACTTTTTCATATTTATGCCAATAAAGATTCAAATTTATATTTATTATAAAATATTATTTGAATAAAGTTTATAAATTCTATAGAATAAGCATAGTTTATGGGTGGGATTAAATATTATAGTACTAATCGGAATATTAATGAGGCCGGATTTATACCCTTTAAGGGGCTTGTGAGTTTTAAAGATGCACTTATGATGGGGCAGGCTCCTGACGCAGGACTCTTCATGCCCGAAAGAATCCCTAATATTTCAAAAGGGGAACTTGAAGATCTAAGAGAAAAGAGATATTTTGAAGTAGCTCACACAATTTTAGAGAAATTCCTTTATGGCGACATTGAATCTGATTATCTATTTAAATTATGTAAAGAAGCATACAATTTTAGAGTGCCAATTGAAAAAGTACACGATAGAAAGTATGTTCTAAGACTTGACCAAGGCCC
>CAZUMN010000068.1:1887-4974 GCA_964621955.1 uncultured Thermococci archaeon | reverse complement strand
GAAGTGGACTACTTTCTCAAAGTGCTACCAAAATCCGTTGAGAAAATGAGAAAAATATCTCCAATGAGTGTAACTAATTGGACAATGTAAAAAATATGTATACAGATAAAGTTTTAGAATATTTTCATAAACCAAAAAACTTAGGCAAAATAAAAAATGCTGATGGGGTAGGTAAAGTTGGTAATCTTTCTTGTGGAGATATGATGTATCTCTACATAAAAGTTAAAAAAGAAGGAAAAAAAGAAGTCATCTCCAACATTAAGTTTCAGACTTTTGGGTGTGTGGCGGCCATTGCTACAAGCAGTGCCATCACTGAAATGGTAAAAGGAAAAACCTTGGAAGAAGCCTTGGAAGTAAGCAAAAGTGACATCATAGAATCATTAGAAGGTCTTCCACCAATAAAAATTCATTGTTCCGTTCTTGCCACAGAAGCATTAGCAGAGGCGATATACGACTATCTTCTTAACAATAAAAAACCAATACCTAAATCTCTTGAAGAGAAACACAATTCAATTGTTAAAAGTAACGAAATACTTGCCGAAAGATACGAAGAATGGATAGAAAACCAAGAGGAAAAATAACGTTAAAAAAAGGAAACGGTGAAAAAATTGTTGTTGGGATGTCTGGTGGTGTAGATTCATCTGCTACTTTAATTCTCCTAAAAAAATATGGTTGGAACCCTATTGGAGTCTCCTTAAAATTTTCAGTTTGGGAAGATAAATCTAATGTAAATCAAAATCCCTGCTGTACTGTAGATTCAATTCAAAGAGCAAAAGAAATTTGTAAAAAGTTTGACTGTGAGCATTATATTTTAGACATCACCGAAGAATTTCAAAAAAACGTTATTGATTATTTTGTAGATACCATGAAAAAATCGCGAACTCCAAATCCTTGTATGGTATGTAATCGAAAAACAAAATTCCAACAGTTATTTAAATTTGCCGATTCTCACGGTATAAAATATGTTGCCACGGGGCATTACGCTAAAATTATAAAAAGCAGAAAATACAATTCATATTTTATCTCCAGTTCCAAAGATAAAACTAAAGACCAAACATACAACCTAAGCTTATTACCTCAAGAGTGGTTAGCAAGAATCGTTTTCCCGTTAGGGGAAATGACCAAACCAGAGGTATATAAAATGGTTACAAAAAAGGGTCTGGGTTTTTATGAAAAAATTATGCAAAGCCAAGATTTTTGTTTTGTTTCAGAAAAATCTTTAGATAACTTCAAAAATAAAGAAATAGCTAATAAAAACTGAAATATCTTTGATAAAAATGGTAAAATTTCGGGGTAACACAAAGGTTTGCAATACTACACAATCGGTCAAAGAAAAAAGATCGGGCTTGCTGGAGGTCCTTATTACGTAATAAAAAAAGATATTAAAAACAATACGGTGGTTGTATCAACAGATAAAAATGATTTAGGAAAAACTGAAATAAATCTTTCGGATATCTTTTTCTCTAACGACAAGTTTTACGGAAAAGAATTAAAGGTAATGGCAAAAATTAGATACCAACAGAAAAAAAGCCCTGCAAAAATTTTTCCATTAGATAGAGGTGGGGAAGAATACAAAGCAATATTTGAAACACCTCAAGTTGGGGTAACTCCTGGACAATACTGCGTTTTTTATATTAAGGATTTATGCATCGGATCCGGAGTAATATCAAACTAAATTCAAGTAAAAAACATTGATTTTGCATTTAAATTCATTAAATTAAAGAACAGAAAAAAAATAAATAATTAGTCTCTTGTGATACAATATCTAAGCTATGAAAACACAAATAGAAAAAATGCCAAAAGCAACTATGAAATTAACTGTTACCGTAGAAAACAGTGTTATAAAAGAATTCTACGAAAAAGAAGTAAAAAAAGCAGTTGAAAATACTGAACTTCAAGGTTTTAGAAAAGGAACCGCCCCTAAAGATATGGTGGTTGAAAAAGTAGGTAACTCAAAGCTATATGGGGATACCATCAATGAGGTCCTTCAAACCTACTATCCGCAAGCATTAAAAGAACACAAAGTAATACCGGTCTCAAATCCGAAAGTTGATATCAAAGAATTTGATATTGAAAAGGATTTGGAATTTATAGCTGAATTTGCAGTTAAACCTGAAGTAAAAATGAGTGATTACAGAAAGGCACTAAAGGATTACTACAAAGAGAAAACTGAGAAAATAAAGGCAGACAAGCTTGAAAAACTTAAAAAAGGAGAGCTTGATGTTGAAAAAGAAGGTCATGACCACGTTCATATTGGCGCAAACGAGGTAATCGATGTAATTTTAAAAGAATCCCAAGTTGAAATTGCAGATATGTTGATCGAAGAGGAGACTGACAGGCTAATGACCAAACTTTTAGAACAGCTTGAAACTATTAAATTGCCAATAGATAAGTATTTACAGGCTCAAGGTAAAAACGCTGATGAATTAAGAGCAGAGTATAATAAGATATCAGAAAACAATATAAAAGCTGAATTTGTTCTATCTCACCTTGTGGAAACAGAAAAAATTGAGGTGGGATATGAAGAAGTAGAAGAAATGATAAATGCTTCGGGAGATCCTGTAGTTATGGAGCAAATGCAAGACCCGATGCAAAGGTTATATATAAAAACAATTTTACAAAAAAACAAACTCTTAAATCAATTAATTGATGAAACACAAGGCCCTCACGACCACAACCATCATCATGAAGAAGCTGCGGTTGAAGAATCAAAAGAGGAGCCCGAAAAGGAGGATAAAAAATGAATAATACTTTAGTTCCGATAGTTATAGAAAAAGACCAGTCAGGAATGGAAAGGTCTTATGATATTTATTCAAGATTATTAAAAGATAATGTAGTTTTTGTGACCGGACCAATTGATATGGGTGTAGCTAATACATTTATTGCTCAAATGCTTTTTTTAGAAAGCCAGAATCCTGACAAAGACATTAGTGTTTACATTAATTCTCCAGGGGGAGAGGTTTACGCTGGGGTGGCAATGTACGATACTATAAAACATATTAAAAATGATGTTGTCACAATAAATGTTGGGTTAGCAGCTTCTGCGGCAGCTTTAATTTTATCTTCAGGAACAAAAGGTAAAAGATA
>CAZUMN010000068.1:0-1787 GCA_964621955.1 uncultured Thermococci archaeon | reverse complement strand
GGGCGGTTAGCTCAGTCGGTTAGAGCGCCACATTGACATTGTGGAGGTCATTGGTTCGATTCCATTACCGCCCACCAGTTTCTAACAATATTTGAACTTTATCTGCTAAAGATAGTAAACCTCACAAATCCTGGGGTAACATCAAGATAATTGAAAAATATTAGTTTAAACCCTATCGCTTATGTCCCTCGCATCGATTGAAGGTTTATCACCCCTGTGTTTGATGCTAATTTTCGGTGGTATATTATGTATTTTGATTTTTGGTGGTATGTCAGTTCTATTTAAAATTGTAATTTTCGTTAAATTAAATTTTTCTAGTTCTTCTCTTTCAAATTTGGCAAGCTCTTCCCTCGAACTCTCACCTATTGTTCGGGCGCCGCCACTTCTCTCTAACCCACCCATGCTTGTTAAAAAATAATTATTTTTATCTTGAAAACCACGATGCATAATAGCGTAAGCAACATCAATAAATCTTACCTCTCCATCTAGATAAACTGCATTCCAGGCATGACCCATGCTTGTCCGTCCATTAACCACAATACAAGGTATATTTAACCTATCAGCAATATCCTTGAAAGCCACAGAATAAGTTGTGCAAACTCCAGCATCATTCAACACGGCAGGATATTTGGTTGTTTGATCATATTTAAAACCCTCAGATTCGTGTCCTGGAAGAGAGTATGTTTTTGCACCAACCATTTCACCATGACTAGTGATGAAACCCATATCGTAAACTTTATTATCCGAAGTTAAATAATCAAATAACATTTTTAGTCTGTCCTTTGGCTCTCTGGCATGACTAATAATATATTCTACTAAAGGATTGACAATTGCATCGTATGCCTCTTCTACTTCTTCATTGAACTTGTCTAGTGCACGCCGGTGTTCTTCTTGGCTCATGCCACCATAATTTATTTGCCATTTTGGTGCGTCTTTTCCATCAAGATCGTTCTCTCCTGAAGTATCGCCCGAATTGTTACCGATTGTTGCTCCACCTATGCTGTAAAAATTATCCACTTTTTCAATATCTGGAAATAAACTTTCTTTAACCCAAGAATAATAATCTCTATTAATAAAATCTGCGTGTTCAGGAATCCCTCTTACAATACTATCAACTACCTCACTATGATTAGGTCTTATAAAATTTGAACGTAATGCATCTAAATTTTTTATAGTACTTAAGGCTGAAAACTTACCCGGAAGTGCAAAAAAATAATCGTAATGAACTTGGGGTCCAATCATTACCTCATCTCCAACCACCTTATAATATTTTACCTCCTCAAATCCTTCAGGAGGATTAACCTCTTCAACCTCTTTAACCAAACCATCTCCGGTATCTACACAGTAGACCTTACCTTCCGATTTAACCACAGCCACGGCATGACTTTCAGGCATTCCAAATTCCACAGAATAACCGGATTTTTGCAAAATTCTAACTACAATTTGACTTCCCAATGAACAATTAACAACTCCCGTCCTAATCGCCACTGTAGGCCACGCACTCCATTTTCTTAACTCACTATTAATTCTACTTGTATCGTTATTTTTATGTAGTTCACCAGCTAATATTTTAAAATAATCTAGGTCTGTCATACTATCGGGTTTTTCTCTAGGTAATCCAAAGGTATCTGCTAATATATCTAACGAGGGACCTAGTGATTCCCATAAATTATTTATATTCTTATCAACATTTCCCGGTTCAAACAGGCTTGTTTTGTTCTCAGCAGGATTACTTAAAATAATTGGAAGGATATCGTCTTGTAGATGAGACTCCATATCCTTTGGAG
>CAZUMN010000067.1:0-5103 GCA_964621955.1 uncultured Thermococci archaeon | reverse complement strand
CCCACATTGGCGTTGTAGCCAGTGGGGATCTTGAAGTCTTGATTGAAAAGGAAAACGCCCTCAAAGGAAAAATTAAAATCCACATTTTGACGACAGTCGTTGGGTTTGATGACGTCTGGGAAACAGTCGTTAAGAAATTCATCGATAAATCTGGGCTCTCAGGAGTCAAAGTCAGCATAAATGACAACGCAGCAACCCCCGCAGTAGTCATTAGAAGACTTCAGCAGGCAGTAGATAATGGAGGAGGTCTCCAATAAGGTGATTTTATGAAAATAAATTGGGAAGATCTTCAAAGTAAGAGTTTTTACCAAGCAACTGCTAGGGAAAGAGCTTACGGAATGGTAGATAAAGACACTTTCAAGGAATTTCTAGGTCCAAGAGATAAAATGACAAGTCCACACTTGTTGATTCTTGGAGAGGCTGTTGAATTCGACGATGGAATTACTGTAGGTGTTGGTAAGATAAAGAAACACCCAGTATTTGTAATATCCCAAGAAGGAAAGTTCGTTGGTGGAGCACTTGGTGAAGTTAACGGAGCTAAGATGGCATACACAATGAAATTGGCCCTTAAAACTTATGAAAAGATGAAGGAAAAGTACGGCTCAGTACCAGACGACAGAAAACCAATATGCATAGTCTCATTTGATTCTGGAGGAGTAAGACTCCATGAAGCAAACGCTGGACTTTTAATGCACTCTGAATCAATGGAGACTATTTGGGAGCTTCAAAACAAGGTACCGTACATCGCAATAACAGGTAGCACAATAGGTGCGTATGGTGCACAGGGATTTGTCTGTTTAAGTGCAGATGTCGTCATCGCAAACGACTTTGGAAGAATAGGACTTACTGGTCCTGAAGTTATCCAGCAGGAAGTAGGAAAGGATGAATTTGATGCCTCCGACAGAGCCCTCATATGGAGGACAATGGGAGCGAGATCAAAATACATCCTAGGTGATGTTGACTACTTAATAAAAGATACAATTGGTACATTCAGAGACACAATTGTTAACATTGTCGATGAACCTATGAGTAAGATTTCAAAGACTAGGAAAGTTGGTTCACCACAGCTTGTTGAAGAAAATCTTGGGGTAGTAAAACTTGCTGCTGAAAAGAAAATAAAGGACTCAAAGGACCTCTGGAAGATATATGGAAATGAAAATGTTGATCAGATACCAGAGATGCCACAGGAAAAGTTTCTTTCAGTTGTAAAAAGAAGGCCAAGGAGGATTTAAATGGTAACATCACTAATCGGAAAGACAGAAGAAGCAATCCAGATGATATTTGACAAGGATTCATTCCAAGAAAATGTTATTGGAACTACACGTCTAGATCCAGAGCTTGCACCTCCAGTAATGGTAGGCCAGGCAATGTTAGACGGAGAAGTATGCTCAGTTCTCGCAAATAACTCAAGGAGACCAAATCCCAGATTTAGAGTTGTTTACAGCGGAATCTTGGGAATGGAAGAAGCTTACAAATTCTCTCAGGCAATGTACGCTACAATAGATGCAGACAAGGACAGACCAAAAGACAAGAAGAGACCAATTATCCTATTAATAGACACTCCAGGAAACAGTCCAGGAAAAATAGAGGAAATTGTCGGGATGACAAAAGGAACAGCTTCCTACCAGTTTGCTATTGAAGATGCAAGATTGGCAGGACATCCTGTAATTGGAATGATTATAGGAAGAGCAGTAAGCGGTGGATTCTTATGTCACGGACTTCTTTCAGACAGAATTCTTGCACTTCCAAAAGAATATGGAACAATTGTACACGTCATGCCTACAACAAGCATAGCTGTTATTACAAAGATACCCTTAGAGAGACTAAACGAGCTTGTCAAGACCAATCCAGTATTTGCTTCAGGAGCCGAATTCTTCTATGACCTTGGTGGAATAGACGACATGGTAAAGAAACCTGAGGACATGAGGTCTACTATCATTAAGACAGTAAAGGAAGTCAGAGAGCTCAGAAAGCAGGGTAAGAATGACCAGCTTGGAATTTGGCACAGAGGAGAAATCGGTGCAGAAAGAGGCGGCAGAAAGAAAAGAATGGAAGCCATCAAAAAGATTGACGAAGAATACCAAAAGATTCTACCTGAGCTATTATAATAAATTTCCTTTATTTTAAATTTTTTATTTTGAGGAATTAAAATGGAAAAAAAATCTAATCCATATTTTGAGGAATTAAAAGATAGTGTTGAAACCTTTTCTACTGTTCCCTCTTTTGATGAAATGAAACGTAGAACACTTGCTGATAAGGGCATAAATGGCCCAACTGCAGCACATGTTATAGAAGAAGTACATACACCTCTAAACTATGCTTACATCACCTTCACAACAGGAACAACGGCTTGGCAAAACCTAGTTGGCATAACGCCAAATGAAAAAGAATACCGAAAAAATGTAGGTAAAAATGCATTAAAAATGGCTGGAGTGAAACAAGGTCACAAAGCGATGTTTTGCTATCCACCTTTACTAAATGCAATAACAAAAAATGCGTTGGAAGAGATGGGTGTAACATGGACATTTCTTACAAAATCATCCAGAGATTCTTTTCTAATGGATCTATATTATAAGGAGCCAAATGTAATATTTGGTGAATCATCATTTCTAAAAGCTTCATTAAAAGACGCCATAAAATTAAATGTTGCAGAAGACCTTCCAAAAGTCGATATAGTAAATTGCATAGGTACACCTTTGGATTTAGAGGCTGCTGATTTAATACATGAAATTCTTGGAGCTAGAGTCAATGACATATACGGCACCCAAGAATTTGGCTGGATAACAATGAATGGAAATCCTGTAAGAGAGGATATTGAATTTGTAAGGTCTGATGTAGGTCATGATTTTAAAGAAGCCGTAGTGGGCGGTCTTCCCACAGGGGATAGTTTTCCTGTAGTGGAATCTGGTCACGCTCTTGACAAAAATGGAAAGATAATAACCTACATGAGAGCTAGAACCCAACCTGATTATGAAATTTATGTCAGAGAAACAACATTAAATGCGAAACAAACAATCGAGAGAGCATGCCGAAGTATTTTGAGAATAAAATCCAAGGTAGCAAAAGTTCCCGAAGATGTTATCCTTAACTCTAATAGGACAGTTCTAGAACTCAAACCTTCAATAATCCCTAAGGGTTATGAAGAGAACAACGAGCCAGTAATCATAGAAGGGCCTGTTAAGACAAAGATGTTTGATTTACTTGTTCAAGCACAGCTTGATTACCAAACTTTAAGCGTCAAAGATCCATGCTGGGTCAAGGATAGGTAAATTCGAATATGATTTTTCATAGGCACGACTTGGTGTTTTCCGACTGGAAACAAATGGATATCTCAACAATCCAAAATGAGAATTTTAAAAAACTTATACTTCAGAATATTCTCCCTGGGATTGTAAGACGAGAAGAGATTGATGTCACTCAAGGAGATAACTTTTATTCTGAAAAAGAAACAGTATTCATTGGTTTTGTTCATCCCTACACAGAAAATGGGAGAAGGCTTAGATTCGGATCATCTGTTCCTGGAAATAAAATCACTAAGCTATTAACGCCCTATGAAATTACAAATTTTAAATTTGAATCCAGAACGCCTGCATTGTCGGCATTATACCAAATAAAAAATGAATTTAAGATAGGTGTTTGGGGTTCAACATCTCTTGAAATTATTACAGGATTACCTTACACCCATGATATGTCTGACTTGGACCTAATCGTGAAAAATTATGCCCCAGATGAACTTATTGACCTCTTATCTTTATGTAACGAGATTGAGTCTAAAATGGGGATTAAGATTGATGTTGAAATTCATCTTAGATCCGGTTATGGCATAAACCTTAAAGAGTATGCATCCGAAAGCGATACATTGCTTGGGAAAGGATTAAGAGAAGTTGTATTGATAGATAGAAAGAGCATTGAGGCATATTTATGAAAAAAGTAGACTTACTAGGCGAACTCGCAACTAGGAGCATCCTTTTAGAGGTATCGACTCATCCAAAACCTGGCCTTGTCACACCTTTTTCATCGGGCGCACACAGGGATATGGACTTCACACTTTTCTTGAAGAGCACAGCTGTACTGAGTCAAGGATTTAAGGAAGTTTCCCACTTTGGCTATAACTATAAAGGGGATATACAAAAGATGCTTCCACCTTTAAGAAAACTAGGACTGGAAGTTGAAGAGAGAATGTTCGAAGTAACAAACGGAGTCAATACTCAAAAAGGCCTCATATTCCTTTTTTATTTGATACTTGGTGCATCAGGCCATTTATTGAACAAAAGAAGGCTCTCTCCTAAAAATGTTTCTTCTTCAGTTTCAAAAATAACTGCCGGAATAACTGAAAAAGAACTCGGATCAATCAAGAAAGGTAAAAAAACTCTTTCAAAAGGTGAAAATTCATTTGTTACTCACGGTATAACAGGGATAAGAGGGGAGGTAGAAAAAGGGCTCCCCACAGTCATGGAGCTTGGTCTGCCAGAATTCAAAAAAGCGTATGAGAAAACTCAAGACTTAAACAAATCTTCACTTCACGCACTTATTGCCATAATGTCAAGGGCTGAAGACACAAACATTATCTCAAGAAATGGCATTGAAGCATACTATGATATCCAGAAAAAAGCTGATGAAATAATTAAAGTGGGCGGAGTTTTAACGACAACTGGGATGTCAAAGATACTAGATCTTGAAATGGATTTTCTCAAAAAAAATATTAGCCCAGGCGGGGCCGCAGATCTATTGAGCGCAACATTATTCCTTTACTTCATTAGTAAAGAGATATGAGGGTACCTATGGAGTTAACACACCTACAAACTTTAATTATTGCACTTGCTTTAAGGATCTCAATACCGATATTAATATTTGTCGGAATAATCTATTATTATAAAAAGAAAGGTAATAAACAGAGATAACTTACTTCCAAAACTCTTCTATTATAAGGGATGCAAGAAAACACAACCCAGAATTCTTCATGCCCCAGTAACTCTCTATATTAGGCCTTGCCAAATCTAAGAGTTTTTTCAACTCTTCATTAATCAATTCATACTCGCTACTTGTAAGTTGCACGATTGATATTCGTTTTCCTAGAAATTCCATAATTTTTCCTGCTTCTAT
>CAZUMN010000066.1:0-5198 GCA_964621955.1 uncultured Thermococci archaeon | reverse complement strand
TAGTTTCAGAGCCAGAGATACTGATACTAGATGAGCCTACAAGGGGCATGGACTATTTCTTAAAAAAAGAGCTGATTTCTTACCTAAAGGAAAAGGCCAAGACCGTCATTATGGTAACGCATGACGTTGAAACTGCAGCAGAATTTGCAGATAGAGTTGTCCTATTAAGCGAAGGCAACATAATTTCTGACGGCAATAAAAGAGATGTACTATCAAAGGCGCTTTTATTCTCTCCGCAAATTAATAGGTTGGTGCAGCCCTACGCTAAATATGGAATACCAGATGATACCTTGACAGTTGAGGAAATATTAAAGGTGGTTTGAATAAAACTAAGTGACTTATTTCCGTTAATCGTTTTGGCAATAGCTATGCTCCTCTTTGGCGGAGGCTTAGTATTTGATGAGTCTAGGACAATAGTCAAGCTCTGGCCATACGAAATAATAGGCATCTTTGTCCTTGTGATCATTTCTTTTGTATATCAGTTTGAAAAAAAAGAGTTCAGCACAAAGCAGCTTACGCTCATAGCGATGCTTTCTGGGATATCAGCAGTTTTGAGAATCCCATTTTCTAATTTTCAGGGGATACAGCCGTGCACCACGCTCATTATCTGTTCCGGGCTTGTCTATGGCCCGATTGCAGGATTTTTTGTGGGGGCCTTGACCCCATTTGTCTCAAACTTTTTTTTAGGCCACGGGCCGTGGACGCCTCTCCAGATGATAGGCTGGGGGCTCCCAGGGCTTGCAGCAGGCTACCTTGGTAAAAAAGATATCAATTTTAAATTCATTATAGTGTTTGCAATTGCCTGGGGATTTCTTTACGGCTGGATAATGAATATTTGGCACTTCGCCTTTTTTGTGAAACCACATACATTTGAAACTTTTATCAGGACTTATGTCCTTAGCATCGGGTGGGATGTGAGCCATGCATTTGGCAACGGATTATTCATGGCAATTATAGGTGAAAGGACAATTAAGATTCTAACAAGATACAAGAAAAGATTTACAATTGAAAGAATGTAGCTATTCTTTATGTGGGGATGTCTTACTCTTGCAGAAGTGGCAAATATGATCTTTTACAGGATAAAGATAGCATTTACATTTTGGGCAATATTCCCTGACGTCTTTTGGAAAATTTATAATGACTTTATTCTTCAATGATAACTACCTCTACCTCATCGATATTTGCTATTGCGCTTACGATGAATATCAATTTATTAGCTTTTTCATCGTTCAGATCTTTTTTTGGTATTTCAATCCGCAACATAGACGCCCTCTCTTTTGAGGTAAAAAGAATTTGATGATATTTGGGATAGGTATTTTTCATAACATTCCCTGCAGATTATGTGAACATCCTTTCCCAATCCACATCTGCAGATAATACACTTGTTGTTCATATGGATGGTGTCGCCATCCATATATATAAATATTTCTGTAATTTAGGCTTAAAATTCAGGAAAACAGATAGGGGGAAAAGTTTATAAATTCCCTAAAATATTCACTTCTTATTAGGTAAGCCGCGGTCGCCTAGCCTGGGAGGGCGCCAGACTGAAGATCTGGTATTCCGCTGGTTCAAATCCGGCCCGCGGCACTCTAAACTTTTTTAATATTCCGTTCAAATCGTTCATTTTATATTCCTTGTTTTCCTTTTCATTATTGGTGTTAAAATGAAAGATGGCGTATTTTACGGAAAAGGCGTAAACAAGATAAAAAATGAATATCCAGAAATATATGAAGCTATAGTAAAACTCGATGAAGCGGTTTTTACAGGGCGAGTCCTAGACTATAGAACCCAGAAATTAGTTGCGCTTGGAATAACAGCAGCCAGGGCAGATGAAAGCGCAACAAAAAGACAGATGATGTCAGGTATGAATGAATTTAATATAACAAAGGATGAAATTGTTGATGTCTTAAGAGTCGTCCTATTAACTTCAGGCATGCCTGCATTTAACAAAGGGATGAGAATCTTAGATGAGATAGAAAAACAATAATTTTCTACCTTTTCTTTTTATTAATCTTAATTCTTATATATAGCAAACTCAATCTATGCCATAGAGCTAAGAGAGTGTTTAGATGAAAGACGTTGAAATAAAGTGCCCTCATTGCCACGAGAAGATTATAATACCTGAGAGTCTTCTAGTAAAAATTATAGATAAATATCAACAGAATAAAATAGAAGAAAATCCAACCTCAATAGAGTCGCCTGAAGAAACTTTGGCCACTAAAGAATTAGAGAATGAGCTTACCGTAAAGAAGGAGCAGCTAGCAGAGGTGATGTCAAAGCTTGAAAGAAACCAGGCTGATTTTACAAGGGTCGTTAAGAGGAACGTGAAGCCTGAGGATATGTACCGGATACAGAAGGATAGGACAATTCTTATGCAGAAGGCAAAGAATCTCCAAGATGAAATAGCTGCAATAGCTAATCAACTTGGCAAACAAAATAATAAATCAAGTAAGGTAAAATATCTTTAATCTTTTAAGCCATATATCTCAACATCAGACCTATCAAAACCTTTATCAAAAATATTGATATATTTGATAATGTCTTCAAAATGATTTTTTATTTTGGTATTTTCTTCACCATATGGATAGTATGCAAAGAAGAGGTAGTTCCTAGTTTTCTCTGTGATCATTGTCCTTCTATCTGGCCCAAACAAAACACTTGATATTATCCCAAATTCATCTTCTGTTGTAATATCCTCTGGCTTTAGCTTCATTTCTTTTCCGCTGATGTTCACATACTCTTCGCTGCCTTTTGTTATCTTTGTACTCAAGCTGCCCTTGATTAGGTCAAGGTCATGGCCGGCTGTAAGATACATATTCTTTAGCTCAGCCATGAACATCGCCTCAACAACAGTATACTGCGATGGGAAACTCTTGCCACTGGCTATCGATTTAATCTGGTATTCAATCGGGTACTTCTTTTCAAATTTCTTAAAGAACAGGCTATATTTCTTTATAGTCTCAGATTCTAGGTAATCTTTAGCGTTATTTCGAATATCTGCTTCAATCCTTCTCTTTTCCTTCTCTAGAGACTCATCAACTTTTTTATTTTCTAAATTTCTAACTTCCATCGTAGAAACTTTTAGATCGGGAAAATAATCCGCCAAATACTTTGAAAAATCTACCTTCATGATTATATTTTCCTAGATCGATTTAAATTTTTATTGAAAGGATGGGCAGTAAAGATTTTAAAGTTTGTTCTCTCTAATTACATGGGGATTAAATGATCTGTAAAAATTGTGGCAAGGAGATAGAAGACACTGTGAAATTCTGCCCTGAGTGTGGCTCTTCAACGGCAAAGAGGGATGAATTTTACGTGGATTCAGATCACCTTGTAGAGGAGATAAAGAAGATTATCGATGAGGGGATTGCAACAAGAATTATTATAAAGGATGAGGCCGATAAAACGCTTCTAGATATACCTCTAGCAGCAGGTGTTGTGGGCGCATTAATTGCCCCATGGCTTGCAGCTCTTGGGGCCATAGCTGCGCTTGTTGTAAAATGCAAGATAGTTGTAGAGAAACCTAATTAAATTTTTATTTTTTATTCTAGTAAATTATTTAAATAAATTTAACTCATTTGAATAGGTGAGAAAATGGATCCTTCCGATGATATAATTATTATTGAAACTAAGAAGATTGATGTTGATAGTCCAATAGTTCTAGAAGGTGTTCCCGACATGGGGCTCGTTGGTTCAATTGCCGTAAGTCACATGGTACAAGAGCAGAATTTTGATGCAGTGGGGTACATCAAGTCTGATCTTTTCCCCCCAGTAATGGTAGTCCACGAGAGAAAGGTATTGAATCCTGTCAGGATATTCCAAAAAGGGAAGATAATTGCAATATTGTCTGAAATCCCAATTGACCCAAAACCAGGGTATATGCTCTCAAAAAGGCTCACTGAATGGTATAAAGAAAAGGGCGTGGAGCTTATAGTCTCTATAAGTGGAACGCCCCTCCAGGAAAGAATTGACATCGATGAGCCAGAAGTTTTTGGGACATCAAATAATGAAGAGATACTGAAAAAAATGGAGGATTCAGGAGTTAAGATCCTCGAAGAGGGTTTTGTTTCTGGATTTTATGCATTGATACTTAAGAACTCTATTGAACTAAATTTAAATTCATCTGTTTTACTGGCCCAGTGTTATTCAAGTTACCCTGATCCAGGGGCTGCAGCTTCAATTCTAAAGATTCTGAATAAAATGACAGGCTTGAATGTAGATGTCAAACAGTTGATTGAGCAGGCAGAAGATCTGAAGGTCAATTACAGGGCACTCATGGAGCAGACAAACGCATCTATCCAGAGGGAAAACAAAGTTGATGTACCGACTATGTATAGGTAGATACAATGATAAGAAGGTACTATATTATTAGCAGAGATGCAAACCATTCATTTAAAGAGCATTATTGGCATATTAACTACTGTAGCTGCAATAATGTTGAACCCCTAACAGAGTTCAATGAGACTAAGGGATCCTTAATTGCAACTTTGGATATGCCCTGCGTTGAAAAGGAAAAAATAGAGGTAACGTCCGAAGAAAAATGTGTCAGTGTGTTCGCACCCACCACAAAAGGATTCTGCTTTAAAAGAGATATTAATCTTCCATTTTCAACTGACCCTGAAAAAGTCTTGGCCACCTTTAAGAAAGGGATCTTAGTAATCGAAATACCGAAAAAAGTTAAGCATTTTAAAGTAGAAATAAAATAATTCATTGCCATTTTTCCAATGCTTTTCTTAGCTCCACGTGGGTCTTTGCATACTCTTGTAGCGAAACCCCTTCCATTACGGCATCGACTGCTTGCCTCATAGCAGTTGCGCCTTTTATCGTTCCATCAGGGTGTCCGTGGATTCCGCCACCGGCTTGGATTATTGTGTCATCTCCCATAAATTGTACTATCTCGGGTATATGGCCCGGGTGAAGCCCTCCAGAGTTTACTGGAAAACACGGATTCATGCCAAAAAGGTCAGATACGATCTTCTCCTTATTTTTCAGTACTTCAGTTAGTTCCCCTTCCATTTTACCAACTACAGTCCCAATATGCAACTGGTCAATTCCCGAAAGTCTTGAGAGAAGTGATAGCACCGGCATCGAAATACCGTGTCGCTCATATCTTGTCATTGCAGCATGCATCGCCCTGTGACCATGTATTATCATCTTAAATCCGTGGTCTCTTATTTCCTGGACTTTGGAGAATCCGG
>CAZUMN010000065.1:0-5293 GCA_964621955.1 uncultured Thermococci archaeon | reverse complement strand
CATAAACTTGATTTCAAAGTTCCCAAAAATCTTGTATTCTCTCTTAGAAAGTATATTTTCTAGTTCTGCGACATCCTTGTTTCTCAAATCAATTGGGTCTTCACCTTTTGCCAAAGCTCTTCTATATTTGTCATATCCAAAAAACAGTTCGTCTGCACCCTGCCCAGATAGGCAGATATCAAAATTATCCTGCTTTATTCTTTTTGCAATAAGGTAAAATGTGGAGCCTATCAATAAATCAAGGCTATTATCTGCCCCAATTATTTCAATCGTTTTCTCAATACTTTCTATTAGGTCTTTATCCGAATAATTAATTATTCTAATTTCTGATTCTAATGATTCAGAGGCAACTTTAGAATAAAATAAATCTTTTGAATTCTCATTTCCAATTGTATATAATATCGGAGTTGAATATTTTTTAATCAAAGCTGCAGTGATGTAACTGTCAACGCCGCCGGAAAATGAAACAGGTACTTTTTCTCTTTTCCCTACTAATTCAGAAACAGATTTTGAAAGAGATTTAAAAAGTAATTCTTTTAGCTGCATTATACAACCTCATACTCTAGACTATCGCCATACCTTGAATAAAAGAAATAGTCGCCTCTTTCATAAGGATATCTGACTATTATGTGAATCTTTCCGTAATGGGAGAAAAAGTTAAGATCGCCTTCAGAAGGTGAGCCGTTTCTGCTTGGATGGGAGTGGACAGTGCCTACAATCGTAGTGTCAAGCGGAAGGCTAAAATGTGAAATTGTAGATGAATTTTTCCCAAATATACTAAAAGGAGAAAAAACAACTTCAGATAATACTCCTTCATTCTCTCTCAAAAAAGCGGCAAATTCATTTGGATAGTTATTTTTTGCAGCATGCGATATGAAATCTAATAGCTCAGTATCAATCCTTATCAATAGATTTCATTCCTCACCTTTATTCTCCGTATTTTCGACTCTTTCAATCTTTATTTTGAAAGGTAGTATTGGCGTTTTAATCTCTTTTTTATCTTTTATTACCTCTTCAAGTTTTAGAAAATCATTAAGTTCTTTCTCAAGCTGGCCAACCTTTCGGTCTACAAGTTTTGAAGGAGAAACAGCGGTATAAGTCTCGGGGTTCCCTGGGAACTTCTCCACTACCTTCATCTGTTCCATAGATTCTAATGATTCACGGCAGGCACTTGGATATATTGCTGTTCCTTCAGCGATACTATCATACGTTGAATTCCCCTTGTTTAAGAGGTATAGGTAGATTTTAATCTTTGATTCAGTGTGCAAAAAAAACTTTAGCATGTCCATTAATCCTTTATCTATGTCACTTTTCTCCGGAACATTGAATTTTAATTCCTTAGCATATTCTTTCATTATATCACCTCTGTTTTATTTATTTTTTTCTTATATATATTTTATCATCATGATTTTAGAACTACCATTTTTCCATCTTTCATGAAAATTACTTCGCATTTTGAAGTAAATATGCCATTTTCAAATATGCCCGGTATATCATTAAGTTCCTTTTCCATAGATTTAGGATTCTCAACAGACGTAAAGAGATCAATTATGAAGTTCCCATTATCCGTCATGACAGGCCCATCTTTTTTGTCTCCTTTTCTTAACACTGGGCTACCAAAAGAAGACAATAATTCAAAGACTTTTCTATATGCAAGTGGGAATACTTCAATAGTCACAGGAAAAAATTTTCCAAGTTTTTCTACAAGTTTTCTCTCTTCACAAACAACAACAAATCTATTTGCGCTGTAATCAATTATCTTTTCCTGCAAAAGAGCCCCACCTCTGCCTTTTAGTAAACATAGAGTAGGGTCTACTTCATCTGCACCGTCAATAGATATATCAATATCATGCTCATCAAGAGTTGTAATGGGAATGTTCGATTCCACAGCTAATAGCTTTGCCTGAAAAGATGTGGGTATGCCATATATTGAGATACCTTCCTCTCTTATTCTTTTCCCTAGCTCGATTATCGTAAATGCAGTCGTGCTGCCTGTTCCAAGTCCTACGACATCCCCATCGTTTACTAAAGATGCCGCGTATATGCCTACAGCTTTTTTATCATCCAAGATATCTCTTCCAACCTTTACTTTTTTCTTAACCTTACTGAGTTCTCATATTCTTCCATGGCTTTCTCAAGTCTTTTCATGTCATCAATCAGATCTTTTGTGCTATCTACTTTGCCATATGGGCGGTATCTGTTAGTTGGCTCTTCCCTTCTAATAGGCCTTTCTCTCTCAACTGGCGCTGGCATTGGGCTTGGTCTAACTGCTCTTTCAGGCGGGGGCGACGGTCTTTCATCGCGTTCTTCTTTCTTGGCTACAGGTTTGACATTTTTCTTTCCAATAGGCACTCTCCAGTGTGGGAAGTAATCAACGATAAGGTCAATACCAGTTAAAAAAGTTATTATTATAAGGAATATACCAAGATTATTATTGCCCCACTGGGTCATTCTTTCTAATGGAGTTGGTTCTGGCTGACCTTTTACAGCTTCAATGAAAACACTAGTCGGTGGTGCAGAGTAATAGACGATGAAAGATTTCACCCTCTCAGTAGTTTCTGGAGTAACTGTAGCTATTGTGTACTCATCAGGAACTTTAATTCCATTTATCCCTGCGTCCCCATACGGGTATGAAAAAGATAGACTAATATTATTATTTTCAAGTAATATTGAAGGGTCATCTGTACCCTTATCAAAAACAATCCAAAATTCACCATAAAAAGAATCAACTGTCGCGTTTAGCGGTAACTGGTAATAATAATCCCCCACTCTTTTGTATGTGAGAGTCAAAAGAGATACTTTCCTATTTGCATCCCCGTCTCTTAAAAAATAAGATCCGCCAGCGTTCATGTAAAGAGGCTTAATTGAGCTCACTATCCCTTTGGCCTCGGCAGGCTCGAGGAAAAATCTTTTTGACCTGTCAGGGTCATTGACTAAAGAAATTTCCATTTTATCTATACCAGAGTTTCTTGGGATGTAAACATTCATCTTTAGTGTAATCGTATCTTTATCTATAATGAATCTGACATCTGAGATCCTAAGATTCTCATCCGGCCTTACAGTTCCTTCTGTTCCTAAAAACTTCATCTGAAATCTATAATGCTGAGAACTTGAACCATTTTCGGCTAAAACATAAGCCATAAACAACGTTAAGGTAATAAAAATGAGAGAAAGAGAAATACACATTCTGAGCTTCCTGTCCATAACTAGCCTTTTGGGAAAGAATATTTAAATCTTTCTAAAAAGATTAAACTATCGTCTATAATCTATAATATTTTCTTTATATAACGATGATAATTAATAATTAATTATCAGTTTTTACAAATACTTATATAGATATTTTTTAAATATAGTTAGAAATAGGCGGTATTATGAGTAAAAATATAATTGCAATACTAGGAATACTTGTCCTTATTTTTGGGACGACATCTTATCTGATGTTCACTGAGAATAAGGATTTGAAAGATGATATTGAAACACTCACAATTGAAAAAAACCTCGTCACAGATGAGAGGGATAATCTAAAAACACAGATGGAAACAATGATCCCAGTTTCAGAGAAAAATGCATTGAAGCTCGTTGATGCGTATATCTGGGAAAATGGACAGAAGATAGCAGGCTCAAAATCATATTCATTCCACCCTTACAGCCCCACATACAAGGTAAATGACAAAGGCACTTATTATGAAATAGAAGTTTTGAGAGGAGTTGGAAAAATTGAAGGGAGCAATCTAACTGTAAGCTACCACGCCTTGAAATTTGAGGTGAGCAAGAATACAGGAGAAGTAGTATACAAAGGGATGGCAGAATCAGCTTTCCCAAACACCGTTTACATAAGAGTTTCTTAAGGATGTCCCTGAAACAATATATTCAGACAATTAATACAATAAGTTTTCTTTTTTTCATCGATGTCGTAGATATCTTTAGAAATGTTCATTGAGCATCCTGGGGTCTTACAGTGGTCAAGTCCAAGAGTATGTCCAAGTTCATGCATGGCTTCTTTTAATGCCCTTTCCTTGATGAGAAAACTGCTCTTGAAGTGATTTTCTAAAGGGGCTGTTGATATAATTGCTATTTCTTTCCCCACTTCTGCCTCTCCAAATAGAGTTCCCGTAAACCCTTGCTTGAATATTTCAACATCTACGATAACTAATACTTTTATTAGGGCGTCTAACTTTCCTACTTTTTTTAATGACTCTTCTCGCTTTTTCTGACCATAAGCAAATAAGGTATGTGTATTATACTTTCCAATATGGGATGTGTAGGCCCCACTTGGTATATGATCAATTTCAATGCTGCTCCCTGAATTAGAAAAAAAACAAGTTGCTTTTATCCCAAGTTCCCAAAGAAGATTTTGTAATTCTTTCTGAAACTCTAAGAGAAATTTTTTTTCAAAGTTACCTGCAGCAGCCATTCTGATAAAGACTGGTTTATAAGTCATTAGTGTCCCATGAATGAGACAACTTAAAAGTTTTACTATAATGAACTTTTAGCTTCTTTACGCTAAACCATAAAAATCAAATCATCTCTAATCAGTATATGAAAAGATTCATAGTCTTTGAGGGTATAGATGCATCAGGGAAAGAAACACAGGCAAAGCTGCTCTCCTCTTTTTTTAAGAAGAAAGGCTTTGAGGTCTTATTGACACACGAGCCAATATATGAAGAGCCTATTGGGAAGGTCATAAAATTAAATCTAGAAAAAAAGATCTCCCTAGTATCTGAAACTATTGCAATGCTCTATGCTGCCGATAGGCACGAACATTACTTAAAGGTAAAGAAGGCCCTAAATGAGGATAAGATTGTGATATCTGACAGGTACAAATATTCTAATATGGCATATCAAGGCGCAAATGGAGTTGACCCTAAGTGGATTGAAGAGATAGAAAAATATTCTCTTGATCCTGATATAGTTTTCTACATCCGTGTAAGACCTGAATCTGCCATGAAAAGAAGGAAAGAAAAAGACCTTTACGAAGAAAATATTGAGTTTCAAAAAAAAGTTTTTGATATATATGAAACTCTATCCAAAAAATACAAATTTATCGTCATTGATGGTGAAAAGAGCATAGAAGATATCCATAAGTGTATATTAAAATATTTAGATGGCTACTTGTAAGAAGGCTCCATGACAGTACCTCATTGTATTCTTATATTGTTTTAGATCCCGAAGGACTTTGGAAAGGTCTTCATTTTCAATTTCTTTAGGGAGTTTAATAAGCCAAAACTCACTCAAACAAAAACTTTTATAAGCAGTGCTACGAAATCACCATTGGTGCTATGGTGATAAAATG
>CAZUMN010000064.1:3423-5322 GCA_964621955.1 uncultured Thermococci archaeon | reverse complement strand
TAGTATTTTGATGTTTCTATTATTTCGCTGTGATCTATTCTTATTTCTTCTTCCACTATTACTATGTCATAACTATTAGGCTCTGATATGAATTCATCACTTCCACATTCGCATTTGAATCTTGTCAGATTACCCCATCCATTATTGATTTTTTTAACATATAATAAATTCAAGTAATCTTAATATACTTAGTTATACGAGAGAATATAACTCATAACTATCGTGGACATTATGTATAAGTTCCTTATTATTATAGAAAAGACAAATAAAAACTATTCAGCATATGTCCCTGAATTACCAGGATGCATAGCAACTGGAAAAACAGTTGAAGAAGTTGAAAGAAATATGTATAGTGCTATCGAAATGCATTTAGATGGCCTAAAAGAAGACAATTCTCCAATTCCAACGCCTAGTGCATTGGCAGAATATGTTGTTATAAAAGATTGATTTTCAGATAATTTTTTATTGAACTAATCTTTACTATTTTCATGAGACGCTATAAGCTAAAGCAAGTTGATGCATTTACAGATATACCCTTTGGTGGAAATCCAGCAGGAGTGGTGCCATCTGCTGAAGGATTAACTGACAAAGAGATGCTATCAATTGCAAACGAGATTAATGCTTCTGAGACTGCGTTTGTCCTGCCTAGCGATACAGCAGACTTTAGGATAAGATGGTTTACCCCGAAGAAGGAAGTTTTGTTCTGTGGTCATGCTACAGTTGCAAGCTTACACGCTTTAGCAGAAGAAGGAAAGTTTGGCATGGGAAAAGACGGGGAATACTCCTTCAAAGTTGAGGCGATGATCGGCATCATAACAGTTGATGTGATAAAATCAAATAAAGAGATTAAGGTGATCTTACATTCCCCAAAGATTGCATTTGTGAGAGATGATATAGATAGGGCCGGATTATTAGAAGCTTTAAAGATAAAAGAAGATGAAATTGATCTATCTTATCCAATAATGCGAGAGAAAAATCTTGATTATCTTTATGTTCCAGTTATGGGTCTAGATGTGTTGAAAAATATAGACTATGACTATCAAAAGCTAGAAAAGTTCTGCGGGAAATATAACTTCCCAGGTGTTTGCCTATTTACAACTGAAACTTTTGATAAAGATTCTAAAGTGCATTCTAGATTTTTTGCACCCCTTTATGGTGTTAGGGAAGACCCGGTAACAGGTTCAGCCCAAGGCCCACTAGGTGCTTATCTTTTACTAAATGGCATAATTGAATTTAGTGGGAGTGAAGTCAATATCAAATCAGAGCAGGGCGACATAATGGGAAGGCCTGGGAGAGTAATAATAAATGTAAGAAAAGATGAGTATAGCTGCTTTGCCTCTAAATTGATAAGTTCAGCTGTTACTGTAATTGATGGTGAGATTTACCTTCCTTAAACTATTAATCAATTACCCTGCCAAAAATATAGCAGTCCTCGCCGCACCAGTGCTTTTCCAGTAAGAACTGCTCTTTAAATCCCATCTTGTCATAGAATCCAATTGCGTTGTAGCGCTTTAAGCTCCAGCACCAGAGTTTTTTCACATTTTCTTTTCTGCAGAGGTCTATAGTGAAATCTATCAGGGCCTTGCCTACACCCTTCTTTGAAGTTATTAGTGCATCTATCTCGCATGACTCTTCAACTATTAGTAATCCTATTGCACCAACGATTTTGTCTTCATCAATTGCAATATAGTAG
Source organism: uncultured Thermococci archaeon (assembly GCA_964621955.1). Taxonomy (GTDB): domain Archaea; phylum Methanobacteriota_B; class Thermococci; order Methanofastidiosales; family Methanofastidiosaceae; genus Methanofastidiosum. The sequence goes on along the minus strand of CAZUMN010000064.1, from coordinate 3,629 downwards.
TTGCCTTCTTCAATTAGGGGTGTAATCTTTTCTACATCAGAAAAGGAATACTCTTCCGTATCAAGCCCTTTTAGGAGGGCGGATAGCTCTTTGGCATGAGATTTTGTGGCCTTAACTATTTCCATATCCTGATAATGCTAATATTTAGTATTAAAGCTTTTGATGGGCTAATGATAATTTCTAATGATTAATTCTTTTATTTCTCC
>CAZUMN010000064.1:0-3323 GCA_964621955.1 uncultured Thermococci archaeon | reverse complement strand
CATATTTCAATGAATCAGTAAAATCACCACAGATAATTTCAGTATTCTTTAGAGCAAGATTTACTTTCCTAATATTCTCTTTGTCGCATATTTTAGGATTTTTGTATCTACCGTGAGGTACATTGAACTCTCCATTTCTATTCTGTCTAAATAGTCCATTAAAACAAGTTCTGTTTAGAAATATCATATGCGAAGCTCTTTCAATCCAGCTCGTATTATAATTAATATAATCAAATGAATTAATCTGTGAATTGTATCTATCTCGGATTGTATAATAGTAACTTTTTCTTTCCTCTTCGTTTTTAGAAGTGTATTCTATTTCTAAAATTTTTAGATGATTAATAAGTTCTTTAGGATCTTTTTGTATAACTTTATACCCAACTATTAGCTCTCTGTTTATATCAAATAAATAAGAATTATTAATTTGAAATCTACTTTTTAGATAAAAGAAAAATGCACCACCACCAACAAAGGGCTCAATATAAGAATCTATTATCCCTGTATTAAGAATGTCCTTAGGAAGTCTTGACGAAAGTTCAGGTATAAGTTGTGACTTGCCGCCTGCCCACTTTAAGAAAGGCTTCGCAAAAATAGTATTATCTGCTGATTTAATAGTATGCCCTGAAATATTATTCATCACAATTAATGGTCTTCTGTGGAGGATTTAACCTTTTTTGTATTATTTCAATATATTTTTTTTCTTTTTCTATTCCTATAGAATTTCTTCCCATTTTTTTTGCAATAATAGAGGTCGTACCAGAGCCAACAAAAGGATCCAGAATAGTGTCTCCTTCTTTAGTACAGGCTAAAATTATCCTTCTTAACAACTCTTCAGGTTTCTGGGTGGGATGAGGTCCTGCCCATTTCTCACTTTTTGGAGTTAGTGGAATTGACCAAACATTCCTCGTCTGCTTTCCTAGAGGATTTATTGAATCTTCAATTAGATCTTTTGTGCCCTCATAATTGAAAGTCCATTTTTCACCTTTACCATTCTTTGTAGCCCAAATTAAGTGCTCAGTACTTTCTGTAAACATTCTGCAAGTAATATTTGGCTGAGCATTGGGCTTAAACCAAACAATGCTATTGTTAATTTTAAGATCCGTCATATGTTGAATTATGAATCCCAGCTGATATATATTATGAAAAGAACCACAAATCCATAAACTGCCACCATGCTTTAATACTCTAACACACTCTTGAATCCATTCTAAATTGAATCTTAAGAATTCATCTTTTGTGAATATGTCCCAATCTTCTTCCAATGTAATGTGTTTGCTGTATTTCCATCCAAGCCCCTTCTTTTTTGCAAGACCATATGGTGGGTCAGCAAATACTAAGTCTATTGATTCATCAGCTATTTCCCTTAATTTTTCTAGGGCATCTCCATGGATAATTTCATGTTTAGTTTTCATTTTCGGTTCTTCTCTATCCATTCTTTCATTAGAGTATTAATCTTTGTCGATACCTTAATATCATTTTTTCCACATATTTTTCTGAAATTCTCCAACACTTCCTTGTCTACTGTAATATTTAAAGGAACTTTTGTCATTCAAACACCAATCTACATTAATAAATACTAATCTACATAAATTAGCATTAAGAATTTATAAAAATATCTCAAAGTAAAATAAATGATTAAAAATGATACGTTTAAGGTTGTAAAAGAATTACAATTTGATAAAAAACAAGTAATATTTAATAATAAAAACGAATCACTATACATTTATAGACCTTCTGAGCTTTCAAAACGATTTCAAAATTACGATGTTAATAAAAATTTTCAGATTTGGTTAATTGAAGGAAATAGGGAATTTAGACCTAATCATCTGAGAATTTTAATGGATTTAAATCTTAGAATTCGTTCAAGACCTGATTTAAAAAAACAACTTCTTTTAGCTTTTGACAATATATTTTATGGCAATGATCCTAATGAAGAAATTAGAGAATTAGAAAATGAAAAATTTGAACATTACCTTAATTCTATTAGTACAATAGCTAATTTAGCCCAATTACTTCTTGTAGAGCAAGAGTATTGCTATAATAAAGAGAGTTATTTTGATCCTCCAACCCTATTTTTACAAGGATGGATAAGACAATTTATCGATAGCCATAAAGAGATTGATAATTTATGCATGAGTGTTGCAAACAGACAACCTCCAAGTCCAAAATACACCTGCATGGAGAATAAGAAACATAACAAATATTCTTCTATGAGAAAATCTTTATGGTATTTAGATGATGAAAAAGAATGCCAAAGTAAGTTAGAATAGAATTAAAAGGTGCCGGGGGCGGGATCCGAACCCGCGACCTCACGGTTTCCCAGCCTTGTTTCATGCTTATGAGCCGTGCGCTATAACCAGGCTAAGCCACCCCGGCAGGTGAGATTAAATGAACTATGGCCCAACCTTTTTAAGATTTGCTATTTGGCCTTATGCAAGGCACATCAAAATTTCCTGCAACTTCTTTTATCTTGGGAGATAAATCTACCTGGTATCTCCCCCTGTCATAGTCTATTGGAATAAAAATTGACATCTAGGATAATAATAATCATTTGAAAGTCAATAGATACCGTTTATAGATCTTCATCCAAATTAATAAAATAAGAAAAGAAAAAAATAATTTATGGAGCGATCCTTGCTGGCTTGTGATACCTAAACCAAGTACCGCTACCGTTTAACCCGGTATACCCCCATGCATATGACCCGCCGATGACAGCCCCAGAAAGTATGTTAAATCCAAGCTGAGTCTTTCCAAAGTTGTTCGTTGCGTCCTCTTCAGCAGCAATTCCTTCAGTGTCGTTTCCGTTAGCAAACTCGATAGCTGCCTTTTCCAAAGCGAGTTGCGCCTGTTCATCTAGTACTGCATTTGCGAAGGCATCCTCATTTGCACCGGCAATTACTCCGACACCAAAAGATGCGATCATAGCAACTGCAATAAATATAGCTAGTATTTTTTTCATAATATTGCCTCTTGCTAATAATTATTATCCATTAGCCTTTATATATAGTTGTTGTGTAAACCATTGTTACACTAATTAATTTAAGGTAAGAATAGAACTCAGATTATGAAAATAATGCCAATAATGTTTCACAACGTTTTATTTGACTCAAATGTAACTCAAAAATAGAATAATTAAAAATAAGAAAAAATAATTATTTATTAAGCACATGTTGCGCATCCATTTGGACCTTTGTGCATTCTGTAGGTTGGGTGATTTGGAGTATCAATGCACCATCCAGCAGATGCTACAACACCACCAATGATGTTGAATCCAAGGCCTGTCTTACCAAAGTTGTTCGTTGCGTCCTCTTCAGCTGCAAAGC
>CAZUMN010000063.1:0-5437 GCA_964621955.1 uncultured Thermococci archaeon | reverse complement strand
CTGGGTTCAAATCCCAGCTCCCGCACCACATAGATTATTTTTGGACTGTTTTTGTGGATTTGTTGGCGGATTTTGCTACATTTTACTTGATTTATAGTTGATTTTTGCCAATTTGGGAAATGTTAGTTTTGGATGAACTACATCGCAGGGGCATTGCCCTATTTTACCCTAATAAAAGTATTATTTACTGTATATAAATTTTCTCAGAAAAGATTATATAATTTTACAAAAACAAAAAATCATTAAAAGTCAAAAGGTAAATCCTTTGCAGACATAAAATCTTTCAATCTATCTTTCAAAAATTCAGGCTGTTTTCTTATTACTTCTTCTTTGCAGTAAAGATTATGTGGAGGCTTACCAACAATAGTTTCAGGTTTTACTACCTGTATTTCCTTGTTGACTTCATCACTTTTTAATAATTTCACATCTCGGGTAACAAATGTATCACATAAAGACTTTTTAGCCGATTCTAATTGTATGGAATCTTCAATTGAGATATGATACTTATTTGACTTTTGAAATGCTTTATTATATTCTTGATCTGTTAAAGACATAACATAAAAAATATTTTTATAAGTTAGAACTTCTTTTGCAGCCGTTACGCCATCTTGATTCATTCTCTCATAAAAATTACTGACTTTTGTCAACGCTATCTCTAAGGTCGATTGACTAATTGCACCTTCATATTTCTCATTCATTATCTCGCTTATTAAAATTGTACTTGCGTACCATAGAGGATAACCATTGTTTTTACAATTTCTTCTCTCAATAAAATCGAGAAAACAACAAACATCTACAAAAATTCTGTGAGGGGGTTTTCTTATTCCTTTATCTTTAACTTCAAAAGAGCAGTTGATAAAAGTAGGTAATTTTTCAATGTGAAAGTTCATTCCTGGATTACTTTCAACATTCTCTGTCAATGGAGGTTCCCCCTACTGTAAAAATAGGCATAAAAGCTCCCATATAAGCTGCCTCCATTGTAGGTTCAAGTGCAAAAAGTTCCAAAATTTTGGGATTCAATGATTCCAAGAACTCTTTGTAAGCTTCTTTATCTTCAATAAAGTCTCCAGTATCCTCTAGGATTCTAGTGATTAGCTCTTCTTTTCGGGACACCATTTAATTTCCTCCTTCAAATAACGGTTATGTAAAGTGCTTATAACACTTTTGGTATTATTGGGGGATTATCCAATAATTCTAGTAAAAATAAGTTTATATTATTTTCTATATAAAGCCTGGTGTTAGCTACAATTCTTACGTATTTGATGCAGTATAACGGGTATTTTCTATTGTTTGGGTATAACTCAAGAACGAACCAATTTATTGCATATAAGATGTATTATGTGACATTATTCGGATTATTTTCATATTCATAATTACAATAAAGTTAAAATTTATAAACTAGAATATTATTTTATAATGTTAATGAAAAAGAATCATCATGTAACTGAAATTATAATGAGTAATCAAAAGTTCGTTGAAGAATATCTTGATATCTATCCTGAGCCCGAATATGATGAAGATTATTTTAAAATTGATCCAGAAGAAAAAGATGATATCTCAGTAGAAGAAGATGGTAAAAAAGGTACAACACTAGAAGATTTTTATGGTGATATAAAAAAAGATTTAGAATCTTCTGAACGTTTGAGACCTTTGACAATTATATATGATAATTTGGAAATAGTCTCAAAGATTACAGGTCTAAAAGATACTTCTGAACTAACAAAAAAATTATTATTGATTACAGGTCAATTGGAAAGAATTCCTCTTTATACCTCTTCCGAGTGGAAGGGTATAGAGTCTCTTCTATTTTCTAAGTCAAATTCAGCCACGTTATTGAAATCATTTGAGAACTTATTGGAGTCTAAGATTATATATGCTGAAATTGAGATGGATGAAACAGGAGATCCAAAGGAGGGAGATATAAATGAGCATTCTCACCGGAGTTATTGGAGATGCCCAAATAATAGTGCAATTCGATATGCAAAATTATTTCTTTATCTAGATAGTCTTCCTCGTAATACAAGATTACTATTGAGAAATAATAATTTCAAAAGACCTCCAAACGATGAGATATATGATACCCAAATCAGAGTAATGGTCTGTTTTAATAAACAATATGTGAGTAATTTAGTGGATCAAATCCAAAAAGAAAAAAATTCTATCGTAACAGAATATGATGCCCTAAGTGGTAAGGAATATTATTCCAAGAAGCAAAATTACATTAAAGCTTCAGTATTTCTTCCTGAACAAAATATTGATTTAGTAGAGCGTTATAAATCTAGAAAAGTACCCGGCAGAAAAAAATATCCTGTTCCGATTCAAGTTTATTTAACTGAAAATATGTATTTGGATTTAATAGATTTGGGAGGGGATATAAGTCAACATGTGCGATCAGCATTGGAAAACTACCTTTCCGAACATTTACATCCAAAAGAAATATTAGAAAAAAAATTATTTTTATTATCTCAAGAAGCTGATACTATTCGAGGACAACTAGGGCGAATAGAAAAAAGGGAGATCCAAGAAATCCAAGAAACTATACAAAAAGATATCGAGAAAGAAAATAACTTCAAGTATCTTGACGATAGAATGGAAAATCGTTTGAAACACTCTAAATTGCAAGAAATTATAAAAAATCAAATATTCATCAACGATGCCGCTGAATACATGGGTATTACTCCAGAAGAACTAATAAAAATAATAAGACAACGTTATTCAAATAAATAAATACTAATGACATGACATGTCATGACATAGATAGATAGATAGATAGATAGATAGATAGATAGATAGATAGATAGATAGATAGAATTCTACATCTCTTTCCTTATTTCTTCTAATCTTTTCAGAGCATCCAGAACTATTCCCCTATTAGCTGCATTTGCCAGATATCCATCGCAGAATTTTTCCCCTACTGATAGTGTTATGAAGATTTTTCTAATGTCTAAAAGATTGGCCTCAGACATAGGTCTAAATCTATTTATTAATCCCAATATACGTGGCATATCGTTATCCCAATCGTAGGGAAGTAAGAAGTTTTGTGTTTGGAGAATATGTATAAAATCGAGGATTTGAGGGGCGGGATCGTAATATGGAATGTGGTATATCCCAGTTTTTTCCTTTTTAGGTGGAATGTGCTCAAAGAACTTGTTGGCCTCATCTTCAAAATAGGGCAAGAACTCCAGAATCTTATCTATGTTTTCCTTTGTTACTGGAATTTGATCTATAGTATTCCACTGCATTTTGACCATATTATAATATAATTAAAAGTTTAAATAATTTTTTCTATTCTTTCATCCATCTCTAATTCCCTACCAGAAAAGCATCCCCACTCCTCAGTTGGCCCTATCACAAGGCCATAGTAGATTATGTCGTTTTCTGGCTTTCCGTTAATAACTGAGCCGCCAGTTTCATCTTCAACTAATCTAATTTCAGAAACTTCAGTTGCAAGCCAGTGCCAGTTTGTTACGCTTTTCCATGCTGCAATTATTTCATTCCCTTCAACAAAATGCTTTCCGTCAATTTCAATAATTGTTACCATTTGCATCACTTGATTGTATTGAGCAGTCGGTTGACAAATACATTGTCTTGATCTAAAATGGAAAAGAAAATTTTTTCGCTATTTTTCCTATTTTTTTCCTTGTCTTTTTATTTATAGGAATGTTATAGCTTGGTTATACCAATAATAGTATTTGCTTCAAAGCGTCAATCATTTTCTTGTCTCTATTTTTGTTATTTTCTCTTTTCATTTCATCGACTCTTTCTTCTGAGATTGACTATTTCAATGAGGGGTTCTATCATTACAATTTAGGAGAATCTGCAATGCAAAACAAGAATTATATGATGGCTTTCCAAGAATACGGAAAAGCTGCTGAATTATTTGACAAGGGCGGATATACTGAAATGAAGAACTTGAGTATTGAAAAATCAATAGAAGCAAGCAATCTGAATACTCAGTCCTCAAGCTCACAACAGACTAATTCTAATAATGAACCAGTTGAAATAAATTCGGGATTTATTATAATAGTTGCTATTTTTCTATTATTATATTTTTTATCCCAGGGAAAATCTGGAAAGAAACAAGGACCAAGATCTGTCCAAGGAGATAATCATAGGAGCAACGCAGAAACTAGATTATCCAATTGGTTTGCTAGAAATGGAATAAAGCATTACTATGAATCTGAAATCATTAGAAAGAGATTTTGGGAGGGTGGGAAATCAAGATATTATCTTCCTGATTTCTATCTTCCTAAATTTGGCATATATGTTGAATATTGGGGCTTGGCCGGAGAAGATACCTATGATGGCCGTACTCTTGAGAAACAACAGTACTACGAAAAAAGAAAAATGAAATTGATGAGTCTCTATCCCCCTGATCTAAAGAATATTGAACAAGCGTTTAGAAGAGAATTTAGGAATATTATGGGATACGAGTATCCCCACAGAATAAAATATAGTGATTTATTTGATGTTCCAGAAAACAAATAGAGGAATATTTCAGTTCTAAGTTGTTGTCCTTATGGTGTATACATGTTAGGAATTCAACATGAGTTTGCAGGTAGCCTAATAGGAATTACATTCATTGGATTAATTTCTTTCAATATTATTTCTCTGCCATATAGTTATCGTTTATTCGTTGCAGCATTATGTTTTATTTTTGCCATCTATGGATCAAATCTACCCGATATAATCGATCCTCCATTCAGCCCTTTTCATAGAAGCATCGGACACAATTTTGTATCCTTTTTTGGCTCGTTCTTTTTATCAGTTGGATTTATTTTGGTAATAGTATTCTTCTCATGGGTGGTAAGATATATTTCATTTCTCGATTTTTTTCTACCTTTTATTTATTCTTCGTCTTTGATCTTTTGTTCACTTTTCATTTCTTATTTTGTCCATTTACTTTTGGATCTATCTACGCCTATGGGGTTGCCTTTGTTTGCAGGTAAATCAATTTTAGGCATAATTGAAATGCCACTGTACTTTGTTCCAATTGTAAATATAATAATGCTAATTATAACAATAATTATGTCCTTGATGTCTATAAAATATATCTCTTCAAAGATTACGGGAAAATTAGCAGTCCCTCTGGCATTGATGCCTATATGGAGCACCTTTGGACTTTTTGGGATATTACTAAAAAGAGTCAATTTTTCCATATCAAGCTATGCTGGTGACTTATTGCTTCTTCTGGGGCTTGTTATGTTGTTCACTTTAGTTTTGATAGGCCATTCAATTGACAAATCCTTGAAAAAGAACAAAAAAGTAGAAAGAAGATATCTCTGCAAAGAGTGCGGTAGTGGAGTTGAGAGAACTCAGACGTATTGTAAAAGATGTGGCTCAAAAATAATTATTCCTAATGGAGTAAAATAATAATTTTTCCCTATTTTTTCCATATTCTTATAAAGGAGAAATGCAAATTGCACAACATACATAT
>CAZUMN010000062.1:0-5459 GCA_964621955.1 uncultured Thermococci archaeon | reverse complement strand
ATGAAGAAATAAATAATCTATTTTTAGAAAACAATCTTATACTTACTGTTAACTCTGTCCAAAGTTTATCTTTAATCGAAAGAAAAAGATATACAGAGTTAATTGATTTTTTAAAAGGGAAGGGAAAGTTGTTTGTTAACGATAGCGACCTTGAGGATTTTTTAAATTATGATCAAGAACCTGAAATCCCATTAGCAATTGAAAAAGAAAAGATAGAAACTACATTAGAAGAGCCTGAGGCGGAGATTAAGAGGTCTATTAATGGCAAAAGAATACCTGCCAAGGAAAATGAAGCTCAGATTAAATTTACTAAAAACATAAAACAAGAAAATGTTTCACAGGGGTCGATAGAAGACTTTGTCAAACTTTTCAATGACAGATATGCCAAAATGAAAAAGATGTTTAGAGAAAGACCCTCTACAAGAGATTTCATGCCTATAGGCGAAGCTTTGAGGGCAAAGAAAGGTGAAGAAACAAGCGTAGTTGGCATGGTAACAGAAAAAAATGAGTCAAAGAAAGGAAATCTTATTTTAACAGTTGAGGATGATACAGGAAGGATTAAAGTATTCTTCTCAGGTTCAAAAGAACTAGATGAAAAAGTCAAGTTTATCATGCTTGATGAGATTATCTGGATTAAGGGTGCTCTCGGTGATGGGATAATATTCGGAAAGGAATTTGAATTTCCAGATTTACCTCTCTCTAGGGAAGCATGCAGAAGTGAAGTGGATCTATGCTCAGTTCATATTTCTGATATACATGTTGGCTCAAACGCTTTTCTAGAAAAATCCTTCTTGAAGTTTGTAAAGTGGCTTAATATTAGAATGGGCTCACCAGCACAAAGAGAATTAGCTTCCAGAGTGAAATATTTAGTTATTGCCGGGGATCTGGTTGATGGGGTAGGCACATACCCCAATCAGCAAAAAGATCTAGAAATACTTGACGTTTATGACCAGTATGACAGACTTTACGAACTATTGTCTATGGTTCCTGACTGGATAAGAATAATTATGTCACCGGGAAATCACGACGCAACTAGGAGTGGAGAACCCCAATTACCTGTAGAAAAACAGTATGCTGAAAAACTGTATGAATTGCCAAATGTAGACATGGTTCCAAATCCTTGTTTTTTTGAAATGCATGGCGTAAAGACAGTTGTCTATCATGGAACAAGTATATATGATTTTGTCGAAGGCATAGCTGGGGTGGGACATGACAAGCCCGTACCTGCTATGAAAGAAATGCTTAGAAAGAGACATTTGGCGCCAGTGTATGGTGGCAAAACATCTATCTCCCCCGAAGAAAGGGATTACTTGTTGATTGATAATCATCCAGATATTTTTCATACAGGGCATATTCATGTAAACGGTTATGGTAATTATAGGGGAACATCAATGATTAATTCTGGAGGTTGGCAGGCGCAAACTGACTACCAGAAGATGAGAAATATTATGCCCACACCAGGTCGAGTTCCAATATTTGATTTAAAAACTCACAAACTATCAATTATGGGATTTTGTAACGACGGCGGGGGATATTGATTGATAGAAGCTTATTTTAATTCATTAGAAATTGAAGCTAAAAGGGCTTATGAGATTGCCCAAGAAGCAAGAAAAAAAGGATTGGATCCATCTCCTTCTGTTGAAATACATTTAGCTGCAGATATGGCAGGAAGAATAGAAGGAATAGTGGGGCCAAAAGGAGTTGCAACTAAAATAAAAGAGCTAGATTTGCAGGGACATCCCAGAGAAAAAATAGCTATTATGATTGCAGATGAAATTCTTGCTGAAAAATATTCAAAGAAAAATTCAAAGGAAAAACTAGCTGAGCAAGCTGTAAGGACAGGTCTCGCAATTTTGACTGAAGGTATTGTTTCTGCACCCTTAGAGGGTATTTCTGATGTTAAGATTAAAACTAATTTTGATGGTACTGATTATCTAGCATTGTATTTTGCAGGACCGATTAGATCTGCAGGGGGTACAGCGGCGGCACTATCAGTTCTTTTAGGGGATTATGTAAGAAAAAGACTTGGCCTTTCTAAATACAAGGCAACTGAAGAAGAGATACAGAGATTCATTGAAGAAATTGAGCTCTATGAAAGAGGAAAGACCCATTTACAATACAAGCCCTCGAATAAGGAAGTTATAGTTTCACTCTCAAATATACCAATTGAAATCACTGGAGAAAGTACAGAAGATATTGAAGTTTCAGGGTATAGAAATCTGCAAAGGATAGAAACAAATAAAGTAAGAGGCGGAGCCCTACTTGCCTTAGCCGAAGGAGTTATCCAAAAATCAAAGAAAATTGAAAAAGTATTGAAGGTTTTCGAGCTAGAAGGGTGGGAATTCATAAAGGATTTGAAAAAAGAAGAAAAAAAAGAAAGTGACGATAATACAGAAAAAATAAAAGCAAACTGGAAGTATCTCTCAGATTTGCTTGCGGGAAGACCTGTTATAGCTCATCCAAGTAGTAAGGGCGGATTTAGGCTAAGATATGGCCGCAGTAGAGACACAGGATTTGCTGCATGGGGTTATCATCCTGCCGCTATGCATATAGTGAATGGATTTATAGCTGTTGGAACTCAGCTTAAAACTGAAAGGCCTGGCAAAGCAACAGTTGCTATGCCGGTAGATTCGATACTGCCGCCTTTTGTAAAATTCATAGATCAAAGCTGTGATTGGCTTAATTCGTATGAAAATATTAAGCCTAAAGATGTTGAAGAGATAATATTCTTGGGTGATGCCCTTATTGCATATGGGGACTTTGTAGAGAATAATCACCTGTTGATGCCTTCAGGCTATGTAGAAGAATGGTGGTCCCTAGACCTAGAAAAAGCTTTGGACGGAAAAGAAGGTGGTGGAGAGCTCAAAGATATATTGGAAGGTATAAGGATTCCAGGGGTAAAAGAGGCTATCGAATTATCAAAAAAATATGGGATCCCTCTACACCCAAAATATAACTTGTTCTGGAGTTATATATCAACAGAAGATTTTGATTATCTAATTAATTATGAAGGTTATACTATTAACGAGGACATAATCATTTTTGATTTGGGAGAAGGTGCCAGAATAAAAAATATTATAGAAAATTTATGTCTTCCTCATCAAGTATCAGACGGTAATGTAAAAATAGAATCTCATATATTAGCACTTGTTCTTTCAGGGAAACAAACATATGGGGAAACAGTTTTAGAAAGGGTATCAAATTTATTGGGGATTAAAGTCAGAGACGCTATACCTACCACTGTTGGTTGTAGGATGGGAAGACCTGAAAAAGCCAAAGAGAGAAAAATGAGCCCACCTGTTCACGTGTTATTTCCGATTGGGATGTCAGGTGGCTCAACTAGGAGTATAATTAAGGCATCACAGAAGAATTTCATAGAAGTCGAAGCTGTAAATAAAAGATGCCCAAAATGTAATACTAAAACACATCTCACAAAATGCCCAGACTGTGAGAGTATGACAAAAATGTATATGTCTTGCTCTCATCAGACATGTTCTTACGAGGGTTCAAGTGTCGTTAGTGAAAAGTGCCCAGAATGTGGATCACGCCTTAGGGTATACTCAAAGAAAAAAGTGAATTTAAAAGAAGATCTGAGTCTAGCGCTCTTAAATTTAGGATGCGAACTCCCAAAGGAAGTCAAAGGGGTTCAGGGTATGAGTTCAGAGTACAAAATCCCCGAACCACTAGAGAAAGGCATATTGAGGGCTTCAAATGAAATTTATATTTTCAAAGATGGAACCTGTAGATATGACGCAACTGATGCTCCATTGACCCATTTTATTCCAAAAGAAGCTAATGTGAGCATTGAAAAACTAAAAGAACTTGGATACATAAAGGACTATCTTGGAAAAGAACTAACAGATGAAAATCAAATCCTTGAATTAAATGTTCAGGATATTATTGTGCCAAAGGATTCAATTGCATATTTGTTTAAAGTTACTAAATTTATTGATGGAGAGTTAGAAAAGATATATGGATTGAAATCTTATTATAATCTCAAAAATGTAGAAGACCTTGTAGGCCAATTAGTAGTTGGATTGGCACCTCATACGTCAGCTGGAACTATTGGGCGCATAGTTGGATTTACAAATACTAAGGTAGTTTATGCTCATCCTTATTTCCACGCTGCTAAGAGGAGAAACTGTGATGGGGATGAGGATTCAATAATGCTTTTGATGGATGCATTGCTTAATTTCTCCAAATATTATCTCCCACAAACAAGAGGGGGGCAAATGGATGCACCTCTTGTATTAACTACAAGAATTGACCCAAGAGAGGTCGACAAAGAAGTCCATAATATGGACATTTGTGATAATTATCCTTTAGAATTTTATGGTGCCACACTAAAATATCTCCACCCAAAAGAGATAAAGATTGAAAGAGTAGAAAATAGATTAGGAACAGATCGAGTTTATTCTGGACTTAAATTTACGCATCACACATCTGATATATCTAAAGGCCCAAAGTCCAGTAGTTATACAACTTTAAATTCTATGGAAGAAAAATTGATGTCTCAATTTGATATTGCTAAGAAGATAAGGGCAGTTGATGAAAACGATGTTGCAGAGAGGGTTCTAAAAACACATTTTATACCGGATATCAAAGGAAACATAAGATCATACGGAAAACAAAAAGTGAGATGCACCAAATGTAATACTACATATAGAAGAGTCCCTCTTACTGGCAAGTGTGCAAAATGTAGTAATAAACTTATATTAACAGTTACAAAAGGTTCAATCTTAAAGTATATGCAATTAAGTATAGACATAACTACAAAATTTAAGATAAAAGAATATACATCTCAAGAAATTAATTTAGCAGATTCTGAAGTAAAAATGAACTTTAGAGAAAAACATAAACAGCTATCAGTATCAGATTTTTGTTAAATAATAAAATTAATGATAAGGTATCAGATTATTTTAGATATTTCATCGGCAGTTCTTTTCATATCTAAAAATACAAGCCCCAATTTGGCATCTTTTCTGGCAAGGGCAGTTAATACTGATTCTTCACCTGCGCCCATCATTAGGATATAACCATTTTCACCTTTAACAAATACCTGTTCTAAGGAACCTCTCTTCAGTTCTTGAGAAGTTCTCTCACCAAGCGATAGCATTGCGGCAGACATTGCAGCAACTCTATCTTCTTCAACATCCTGTGGAAGAGCACTTGCAATGATGAGTCCATCTGTAGACACAACAGCAGAAGCTTCAACATCAGGAGTAGTGGCCTCAAGTTCTTTTAATAATTCAGTTAAATTTTGAGTTCTTGACTTCTGAGCCATATAATCCCCAATTTATTAATCAAAAGGCCATCTATATAAAGTTAATGAATAAACGAATCAAAACTACAAATACAAGTATTATTATATACATTTAAAATTTAGATTAAAAAAGAATGCATAGCAAAACTTCGTCAAAATCCTATCGTTTGACCTCGAACAATTTCGGAATAATGAA
>CAZUMN010000061.1:0-5580 GCA_964621955.1 uncultured Thermococci archaeon | reverse complement strand
TTAATTTAAATAGTTTGCGGTTTTCTCAATTTTTTTTGAAATAAAATTAATTTTTTTTGTTATATCCTCAAATTTATATATTTTTATTATGCATATAAATTAATAATTTAAAATAACTTATAATTAGATTTAAATTATGTTATATCTAAGATATAAAAATACAAAATAATATAACTATTTTCTTCTATTTCAGATACGATAATCGCTAAATGTCTAAGAATATAAAAAATCTCATTTAAATGGAGATATTTGTCATAATCTTCTCAAGTAAAATAATAGTTCCTTTTTTATCCATGGGCTTATTGTCATTGCCACACTTTGGCGAATATATGCATGCAGGGCATCCTTCCGTACAACTGCATTCTTTTACTAACTCCATTGATGTCTTTACTATTTCACCATATAATTGGTAGGCCTTCTCAGATAGTCCTATACCTCCTTCAAATCCATCATATATGAACACTGTAGGCTTTCCCGTCGAAGGGTGAAAGTTTGTAGATAATCCCCCTATGTCCCATCTATCACACATCACATGAAATGGCATAATACCAATCATTGCATGCTCTATTCCATGAAGCGACCCACCAAAGACTTGCTTTCGTATGTCCGCATTCTTCTTTTTGATGAGCATTTCTAGAATATCTTTGTCATTAGACCTATTGCCCCACAACTCATCTTCTATCGAAGTAGGAAATGTAAACCAAAAACCAACTGTATTAAATTCAAGAGGTGGCAAATAAAGATTTTTATATCCTATTGCACTATCCCCCCTCATAATCTTATAGGCATTATAATTTTCTGTTACCTTGAGATGGCCCATAAATAGTTCAATTTCTCCAATTGATTTCTTTTCAATAATATCAATAATAGAAACAAAACTCTCTTTGAGCACTTGAGTATAAAAATCGACATCAGTTTTTTTCACACTGATTATGCCATTTTTTAAATCCATTGAATCTACAATGTATGTTTCTCCTTGATGCAATAATATAGCCCCCTCGTGTGCTTCCCTATAAGCTTGGGACCTATCCATTGTTTCAAGAGTCTTATTTTGGTACATCACTTTGAAAATATCCGAGGAGATGCTATCAAGACTAACAATCATTGGGGCACTCTTTGTTCCAGAATATATCCATCCATTTTGCGTTTCTTTGACAAGCGATTCAGTTTTTAGTTCATTCAAAATGTCAGTTAAATATTCCCCTAGATATTTCTTATCCCTATCCAAAACTATTGGCAGCTCAGAGGATGCACACATTGTATGGCCAAAGAGGATGTAAGGATTTGATAGGTCAACTATGGCATGCTCATGGGATTTACCAAAAAATACATCAGGATGCCTCATAAAATACTGGTCCAATTGATTTTGAAATGCAACAAGCGTTGCAACTGAATCATTTGTTCCTCTTCCGGCCCTTCCTGCTTGTTGCCACGTAGATATGATTGTACCGGGGTATCCAGAGATAATAACACTGTCAAGACCTCCAATATCAATTCCAAGCTCAAGAGCATTTGTTGAAGTTACACCTTTGATATCCCCATTTTTAAGACCGTTTTCAATTCTTCTTCGCTCTTCTGGCAGATAACCTGCACGATAGGCCATTATCTTTTCTTTTAGAGATTCTTCTGAAGAATCAAGAGATTCTTTAGACCATCTAGCAATTAATTCAGACATTTTACGAGATACAGTAAAGCACAATGTTTGAAGACCTTCTCTTATGAAAAAAAGAAACAATCTTTTTGATTCTTGATGGGTTGATAGAAAATCTCCATCTTTATAGGGATTATAAAAAACAAAATATTTTTTACCTTTAGGTGAGCCATCTTCTGAGATAAGTTTGTATTTTAATCCAGTAAGCTTTTCTGCAAATTCTATCGGATTTGCTAAAGTAGCAGTAGAAATAATAAATTGGGGGTTTGATCCATAATACTCACATATTCTTTGAATCCTTCTTATTAAAAGTGAAACATTTGATCCAAAAACACCCCTATAAATATGCGCTTCGTCTAAAACAATGAATTTTAGATTTGAAAAGAAATGTTGCCACTTGTAGTGCCATGAAAGAATATGGTGGATTTCATAAGGGTTTGAAACGATAATTCTGGATTCATTTCTTATTCTTGGCCTTATTGCAGAGGGTGTGTCCCCATCATAAACATTAGGATTGACCCTAATCTCAGTTTCCAACTCAAGTTTTCTTAAGACCTTAAGCTGGTCATTTGAAAGAGCCTTTGCAGGGTATAGATAGAGGGCAGTTGCATGGACATCTAGTAATAGAGATTCAAAAATAGGTAAATTAAATGCAAGAGTTTTACCAGAGGCAGTTGGGGTCGTTATTATAATATTATTTCCCTTTCTTATTTCCTCTAAGCTGTCACACTGATGTTTGTACAACCTGATATTGTTTATATCCAAGTAATCGCTAAGCTTATCTGGCAGTTGTTCTTTGATTTCACCATAGATGGGTTTCCTTTCAGGCAATAATTCAACATGTGTTATATTTCTCTCAAAAGAAGAGTCTTTTCTTAATTTTATGAGTATATTCTCAATCACTGGCTCCATTCCTCATAAAGTTTTGAAAATATCATTGTAAGAGTAATAAGGTCTTGCCTGTTGTGTTCAATTATTGGGATTACTGGACCAATATTTCCAGTTCTAAGATAAGTTTCATAAAACTCTGGAACTAGTGCACTTGGCACATCATCATTTCTATCTATGCCAAAAAGACATTTTTCCAGTGTTACAAGTCTACAGTTTGGATATTTGTTTCTCCACGCTTTTCTTGAAAAATGCAACATGTCAAAGTGTAGTTTTTCTGTAAGACCGTGCATTCCATAATATGAGAGTCTTTCCCTTATGTATGGAACGTCAAATGATTTACCGTTATAAGATACCAAGACTGTATTTGGGCTAATGTGGGAAAGAAATTCATTCAAAGCAGCAGGCTCTTGATTTAGGTCTCTTAGAAAATATTGATTTATTGAAAGATGCTCTCCGTTAAATTTTGCAACGCCGATGAGGATTATCGGCCTATTAAATAATCCCAATGTTTCAATATCGAAGAAAACAAAATCCTCCTTCTCGTGAAAACCTGAGCAACAGTATGCAAGCTCATCTGATTTTGATAACCAGTGAGAAATTCTATCCATTATATTTTTAGTATTCATTGATTCAATCAAATCCACACAATGTTTGGCCTCGCTTGAAAAATAAGGGTGATAAACTAGGTCTTCTATTGTGTGGTAACCTCTGCTCCTAAGATATTTTTTTTTCGTATCCCCTATCCCATATATTAATCTCAGTTCTGATAGAATTTTTTCTTTTGCCTTTTCTCTTGAGAACTTTTTTAGGTCTGATTTGATTTCCTGATTAATTGTAAATACATTTCCAAATTCACTATTAGTTTCAAATCCTTCAATTGCTTCGGGGAGTTGCATATCCTGATATTTATTTATCAGCTTAGCTTTGAGATTTTGTGCATTAACATAATCATTATAATTAAGGCCAAACGGCATACCGTAGAAAAAGTCATTTTTTATGTCTTCATTTTCTTCTATTATCTCATATTCTTTTACTGTGTCAATTTTTGTTCTGAAGTTTTTGCCAATCCCCCTAAAAGGAGATTTATTAGGAATATTTGGACTATTTTCTTGATCTGATTTAATTGTAATGGGCATAAACTCACAGTTAGTTTGAGAATTGATTAACAACTTTAAGTTATCGATTTCTATTTAAGTGTTATTATTATAATGTAGAATTAAATAGAAGAGTATATTAGAAATAAAAAAATAAATATTTATTTAATTATTATGTTTAATATGATTTCGTCTAGTGAGCCCATTGCAGAGTAAGCTGTTGCTTTGACTGTATATGTTCCAGGTTGTATATTTGGAGATGCTGTTAGAGTTAAAATGTAAGTGCCTAAGTTGTGTGCAGTTATCTTTTGCAACTCTGGTTCTAAATTATATGTTACTCCTTCGGGCAATCCTTCGAATCTTACTCCGACATCTGTTTGAGTTAAAGATCCCCTGTTTTCTACTTGCACGAGTAAGGTCTGAGTTCCAGGTAGAAGCTCTAAAGAAGATACGACTTTTCCATCTGAGATAATATTAGTGCCTGTGTCAAGTACTGCACCTATGGAGCCATCTATTGGAATTGGTCCCCCAGGGATTGTCAATCGCTCTAGACCTATCCCAGGGTATAATATAGTTTCAGGCAATGGAGTCTTGCAAGGTATTGTGACTGTGACTGTTGCAGTGTTTGACATGCAATCATTTTCTGTTATGTAATAGTATGTAAATGTGTCTTCTCCACAGTAATTACCTAATGGACAGTAGTAAATTCTTCCTCCAGATTCTTCAGCCGAACCATACTTAGGTTTAGTAACAATTATTTGTTTTGGATTTTTATCGTCGTCATTGTCAAGTACACTGAAATTAGCACAGGTGTTCTCGTTCGTTTTATAAGAGTCGTCAACGGCTACTGGCTGAATTTCACAAGGATTGGGTGGTGGACAGTCAACAGTAACTACAATTTTTACAGTTTTATTTGAATACCACCAAGGAAACAAACTTTTCATTTTCACATAAATAGTATTTTCGCCACAACAACATGTCGAGCCAGGAGTAAACTCAATAACCTGCCACTCAATGCCATACTGTTCCACCCATTTGATCTCTGCGTTGCCACAGCCCGGCGAGCATATAATATCGTCAAAGTAATAAGCTTTATACCACTCAGGTAAACGGCTATCCAAATGCCACAGGTGATAAGTTTGGTCACAAGTAATTGTATCATTAATAGTACGATCTATTGTAGTTGGTGGACATCCTCCCCCAGTAGCAAATGCGAAACTTGAAAAAACAGTTGAAATTAATACTAATACCAAAATTGCCGAAATTAATTTTTTCGTTGTCATATTTCCTCCTTTTTAATACAATATTCTATGTATAGTTGCTTAACGTGAAAAAGAACATATATAAAAAGTTTGCGGTTGTCGCAATCTATTTCGTCTAGTGACGTCAATAAAATCCTAAGATAAGAAAACTATTTATTTTATAATTTACAATAAAAATTGACTTGAATGAAAGATAATAATTTTGAAAAGTACGGCTTTGATTGGCGGGGCATTCACAAAGATACAGGTACAATGTATGATAAAAGAGGTTTTGATAAAAACGGCATTCATAAAAAAACTAATCATAAATACGATCTGGATGGATATGACAGAGAGGGATTCAATATCTCTGGGTTTGACCGAGACGGATTTGACCTAGTAGGATTTGATAGAGAGGGATATAACAGGGAAGGCTTCAATAGAAAAGGATTCAATCGTGAAGGCATCCATAATGATACAAATAACAAATACAATCCGGAAGGTTATGATTGCTTTGGGTACAACAAAGATGGATTTGATAAGAATGGATTACATAAAGAAACAGAAACAAAATTTGATCCCGAAGGATATAACAAAGAAGGTTATGACTTAAGAGGTTTTAATAGAAATGGAATTCACTACATTACTTGGGACATCTTTGACCTTCTTGGAATGGACAAAGATGGCAATAAAATAGCCTCTC
>CAZUMN010000060.1:0-5707 GCA_964621955.1 uncultured Thermococci archaeon | reverse complement strand
TAATTGATGAGCGGGACAGATACATCGCTCTAAAGATACTGCAAAGCGATGCCAAAAAGTTTGTGGCTGTTATAGGCAGAGGTCACATGGATGGAGTAATAAGATCATTGAAAGAGTTAAACAAAAAGGGCTTAAAAAATGAAATCAAAGAGCTTGAAGTAATCCCCCAAAAGAAGAGCTATTTAAAATACATAGGATACCTTATCCCCTTATTATTTTCTGGAATTGTCATATATGGATTTTTTGACAAAGGACTTGACTTTACTTTGAATGTTATGTTTATGTGGATACTTGTCACTGGGACTACGGCCGCAATCGGTGCCGCAGTTGCTTTTGCACACCCAGTTTCAATCCTTGTTGCGTTTCTTGCAGCCCCTATAACTACCCTTCATCCAACACTTGCTTCGGGGTGGTTTGCTGGATTGGCTGAACTAAAGTACAGAAACCCGACTATGAAGGATTTTGAAGAACTAAACAATCTTAACAGTCTAGGGGATATGTGGCGTAACAGGGTTACAAGGATAATCCTTGTTGTCGCATTTACAAATATTGGAGGAACAATTGGGACGCTATATGCGCTTCCCTATCTGATATCACTTTTTTAAAGGAGGAATAACATGAAAAAGTTACTATTGACTATATTTGTTATATCTGGATTATTGCTCCAGGGGGTATACGCAGAAGAAGAGTATATCAACAAATTATGGACGCACAACATGGGGGGAAACGTTTGGGAGATTCTGCACGGTGATTTTACTGGCGATGGTGTTCCTGAAGTAGTTGTCGCCTCCGGATGCTGCGGGAATCCTGGATATGTGACTGTTTTTGATACATCAGGCACCATAGTCTGGCAGGCTAAGATGCCATATGAGGTAAGGGCCCTTGATATAGGGGATATTGATGGGGATGAAAAGCTTGATGCAGTCTGTGCCGCAACTGATACAAAAATTTACTTCATCTCAAACAGCGGGGAAATAGTAAAGGTATTCCCTGATTCTGGTGACGTCTTAAAGATAAAAATAGCAGATATTGACGGAGACGGGAAAAATGAGGTCGTTACAGGCTCTACTTATATCAGGGTATTCAAAGATATGGAAGAAGTAGCCAATTACAGCACATCAAACAGGGTGATGGACCTAAACATCAATGACATAAACGGTGACAAAAAATTAGAGATAATAACAGGCGGTCTTGGAAATTTTGTCTATGTTTTTGATAGCAACCTAAATCTTTTGTGGAAGAATCAGAGTAACTCTGTTATATGGGGAACAATCCCATTTAATTATCTTGGAAATCCATCAATACTTGTTCTGACAAGAGGCTATTATGTCCTAGACAAGGACGGGAACAAAGTATTCCAGAAAAATATGGATGAGTATTTCATTACAGGCCATGACACAGGCAATATGATTTTATTGGCCGATGGGAAAGGGAACCTCAACAGCTATGATTATTCTCTAAATGATCTATGGAACTACAAGGTTGAAAAGGAAGTAAAGGACATCTATTCCTATAAAGAAGGAAATGATGTGTTGGTACTCTTAGGATCAATGGATGAGAACTTCTACATGATAAAAGGGGATGGCAAATTTATTGGCTCTGCCAAGGCAGGCTCTTATGTATCTGCAGTTGATAGCTTCAATGTGAAAAACAAGAGATACGTAGTTTACGGCTCTTTTGATGATAATGTCTACACATATTACAGGGAAACAAAAAATGTCCCGTTTTATGGATTCGGGACAGTTATAGCGGCCTTGATATACTTCCTATACAGAAGACGTCAGTAGCTTCTGAATCTTTCAACTACAAAATCTTTTTCAAGAGCGTTAATAAACGCTGCAGCTTTGGGGCCTGATTCCTTTCCAATCAAGACCTGGTAGATGGCCCCAAAGAGCATTTTAGGTTCTATTGGAATGCCTGTCGCTATTTCATAGATCTTATTGTGAAGCTCAACATCAGTTAGATCTTCTCCTTGAATCAGGTCAGAGATTATCTTTAATCCTTCCTTCTGCTCCTTTGAAAGCTCTATTTTTGGGGGCTCTTCCAATAACTCAAATTTTATGAGCTCAGGGGCGTAGAGCTTTACCCAGTTTGCCGCAAGTTTTACCCTTGTTTTTATCCTTTCGATATCAGTTTCAGAAAGCTCACTTTTTATGTGGCCCTCCTTCTTTAGGATTTTTATAATACGATCAACATCAGAAGTTATCTGGACGAGGACAGCCATGAATCTAAAAGAAGGCTGTGCTGGTAAGGCATTATACCCCCAGATGTTAGAGAATTCATAGAGCTTGTCATACTTTTCTCTCTTAGTTATCTCTTCATCACCAAAGTAAGTTGTCTCAACCCTATCAAACTCATCGTAAACATTCAAAAAATCAAGGTCAAGGGCAATCTTTAGCTCCTTTGTAGGTTTGGTCTTGACAAAAAGATACCTCAATACGTCAGGCTCCATGACAGACAGGATGTCTGAAGGCAAAATGACGTTTCCCTTTGAAGATGACATCTTGCCGCTTGCACCTTTTAAGGATACAAACTCATAAGTTACACCTATTATTGGGGGCTTATTAAATACCTCTTGAATTATTTTCTGCCCTGTGTCTGCACTGCCACCTTGTGTTCCGTGATCCTTCCCATAAGGTTCATAGTCAACACCAAGCTCAGCCCACCTTGATGGCCAATCCACCCTCCATTTTAGCTTAATGTAGTTTGCTTTTCTTATGTCAGCAGTTTCTTCAAATCCGCACTTGCATGAATAACTTAGGGCATATTCACCATCAAAAGAGATAATTTTTGTCATATCCTTCCCGCATTTTGGGCAGTAAACTGAAACTGGATACCAGTCAGCTGCGATCTTTTCTCCTCCACGCTGGCTGTTTAATAGCTCGATTAACTTGTCCTTTTTATCAAGTGATATCTTGATATTGTCCCTGTAAATGCCCTTTTGGTATTGATCTGAAGCCCTCAAGAAATCAGGTTCCATTCCGGCCTCGGAAAGTGAAACTTCAAAAGGCTCCATGAAGTGGTCGGCAAATGAGTTGTGGCATCCATCAGGGTCTGGGACCTTATAGTCTGGAAGCCCAATGTACTCAGAATAATTTGCCGGTACATTTGAAGGAACTTTTCTAAACCTGTCATAATCATCCCACATGTGTATGTGGCGGGATTTGTATCCCATATCCTTTAGTGCAAGCGCTACAAGGCTTGTTGTGATGGCCTCCCTAAAGTGGCCTATGTGACAGAATCCTGAGGGTGTAACCCCAGATTCACATACATACTCTTTCTTCTCTCCTCTTTCAGTTATAATTCTCTCAGCAAAAGTTGATGCCCAGTGCATGTCTAACCTCTCCGTCTGACGTTTGAGTCTTTATCGCATATCTCTTTTAAGACTTGCTCAAAGGATTCATCGTACATCAAGCGTCTATTGAGATAAACACCTGTCCTGCCTATCTTATCCCTTCTATTAAGGACCTGGGAGCGCTCCCTAACAATGTCAATTGAGACATTAAGTATCTTTGATACCTCAGCCTCTCTCCCTGTTATCTCTTCCTCAATATGGCCTTCTTCGTTTGGCCTAATCAGTATGAGCCTCTTATCGACGCCTGGAACCCTCTTATCTTGTTTTAAGTCGTCAAGCTCGATTGCCCCTCCAAAATAGTAGAACTCAATCTCTTTTAACTTTGACTCAGTTATAGGGAATGTGATTGTTTCTCCAGTAAAAAGTGTAATTGCGCCCTTCACAAGGTGCCACGGCGTTGCCTGGATGATGCTCCTCTCTTTTATCCCTATATCTTCAAGTGCCATCTCCAAAAGGTAGGTCTCAGGGATATGCTCTATGAAAAAGTCAATATCTGAAGCTTTATGGACATCCCCTCTGGCTACTGACCCATAAAGGATAGGCTGAAAATCAGAAATCTTTTCCATAACTGTAACTGCCTTGGACCTAATTGACGAAAGCAACTGCCATTTTTCATCACTATATGCCACAGTTCTCCTGTGAAATGCGACTGTTTTCTCCTTCATTATAAAAAATTACAGTTAGAAATATAAATCATTATCTTAGGAATTGGATATGAATCCGCTTTATGTAGTCCTTTTAGGCATAATTATGTTCTGGGTTATCCTTTCCGAGGTCAACAAGAGGTATAGCCTTTCAAAGTACGGCATTGATTTCCAGGGGATAATCCTTTTGTGGAGAACTAAAAAATTCAATGACTTTATCGATAATATTTCAAAGAAAGGGAAAAAAATCTGGGGGGCCTATAGCATAATCGGAATAGGTGCTGCAGTGGTCGGGATGATCACAGTGTTCTACTTTCTATTTTCTAACGCTGTTAAGGTCCTGCTTTCCCCAGCCCCGACGCCCGGGGTCGGATTTGTAATACCAGGCGTCACAGTTCCTTTCTGGTACAGCTTGATAGGGCTTATAGTAGTTCTAATGGTCCATGAGGGATCACATGGGATAATAGCAAGGGCAAATAATATCCCTCTGAAGTCAGTCGGATTAGCGCTTTTCGTTGTATTGCCGGGGGCCTTTGTTGAGCCCGATGAAGAGGAGCTAAAGAAAACATCGAGGCTCACTAGGATGAAGGTCTATGCAGCAGGCTCAATGGCGAACTTTGTCACAGCTTTAATTGCGTTTGCCCTTATCATGGCAGTTATCAATCCGCTTTTGACACCTTCTGGAATACAGGTAGTTTCAATTGAAGAGACATCAAGCGCATTTGGATTTATATCGCAGGGCGACATAATAACAGAGATTAACGGAGTAAAGATTGAAATCCTACAGGATTTCTATGACATTATGCAAGATACAAATCCAGGTGATACGCTAAGTATTACAACAGATAAAGGCACATTTGATGTGTTGCTGAAAGAACACCCGACTGAAGCTGGCAAAGGCTACATAGGTATTGTAACCTCCCAAAACTACAACTCGCCGGTCAGTATGAAGATCTTGACCCCAATAAGCGGTGTGTTGTTCTGGATTTTCCTCTTGAACTTTAACATTGGTTTGATTAACCTATTTCCCATGCCATTTTTGTTTGATGGGGGGAAGATATTCAAGGAGATAGTGGATATAAAGTTCAGCGAGGCAAACTCTAATGCGATTCAGAAGGTCTTTGCTGGGATAGGCATACTGCTTTTCGCAATAAACATCCTGCCTTCATTTTTATGATGTTATGATAAAGGTAGTTTTTTTACGGGACAAGAGGAGTGAAGAGATAGAGGCTAGAAACGTCTCTGAAGTATTCTCAAAGCTATCCATATTAAAAGAGCAGTATGTCGTGATAAAAAATGGCAAGATAATCTGCGAGGATGAGACTTTGGCGGATGGCGATACAATTGAGTTATTCACAGTTGCTTCGGGTGGTTAATTGAAATGCTCAAGGTGTAAAAAGGATGCAATTTATTTCCAGAGGCAGTCTGGCCAACACTACTGCGGGGAGCACTTCAATAGTTACTTCGTTAAGAAGTTCATGAGGGGCATCAGGGAAGACCACCTGATAAAAAAGAATGAGAAGATTGCTGTTGCTGTAAGCGGCGGAAAGGATAGCTTGACTCTAGCCTTTCTTCTAAAAAAGCTTCAGGCCAGATACCCTTTCGAGATGGAGGCCATTATAGTCGATGAGGGTATTTCCGGGTATAGACACCACACACTTGAGGCTGCAAAAAAACAACTTGAAAAACTTGAGATAGACTACCACAT
>CAZUMN010000059.1:4767-5921 GCA_964621955.1 uncultured Thermococci archaeon | reverse complement strand
TAATTACCGCCTGCTGGAAAGCCTGCAATGGCCGATTTACTTTCTGATGATCGGTATGATGTATTAGAAGGATTAACAGTAGAACGAAAAAAATCTTTTAATGAGTGTTCCCATCGATTTAATAATTATCCTTTTTCTGCCATTGATGTCCGTGAGAAAGAACTTGACGAAGTCTGTGATATTTTCGAGCGTATTAATCAAGGCGGCCAGAAATTAAATCTATTTGATTTGATATCAGCCAGTACTTGGACACCAAGTTTTGATTTAAGAGTTGCAGTAAAAACTGAAAACGGAAAACTTAACAACAAAGGTTTTGGTGAAATTGACAATGAAGTTTATCTCCAGACACTTTCTCTTATTACAAAAGGTTCTTGTACCAGGCCTGTTCAATTACAACTAAGGGCAGATGATGTAAATAAGTTTTGGCAAGATACTGTTGAATCAATGGCCTTAGCAATCGATTATCTTAGAAACAACTTGGGTGTCGTTAATTCTGTTTTTATCCCGTACCGTAGCATGATTGCCATGGTGGCGTATTTATTTTATAAGGTAAAAGGTAGAAGCTTTAACCATGATCAATCAGAGCAATTAGCTCAATGGTTTTGGCAAACTTCATTTTCAGAACGGTATAGTTCGTCAACCCTAACTTTGATGACTGAAGATAGAAAAATTATGGACAAAATTGCCGAGGGTGAAGACATGAAAGTTAAGTTTTCTTTCAATTTAGACATCGAAACACTGATCAAAATTAGAATGTCACGCAAGTCGGCAATAAAAAATGGGGTGTTGTGTCTGTTGGCAAAAAAGAATCCAAGACATTTTAAAAATAACGTTCCATTAAATTTAAAAGACGGCTATTATTCAGATTTTAACAGTTCAGAAAAGCATCATATTTTTCCCAAATCTATCATTCAAAAAAGTTTCCCATTAATAATGGTTCATTCATTACCTAATTTTTGTTTTATTCCAGCAGAACTCAACAAAGAAATTTCGAACAAGAAACCAAGTAAATATTTCGAAGAATACCAAAAGCTCAATTCAGAATTTGAAGACACTATCAAAACTCACCTAATGCGGTATGACGAATCTATCAAACAAGACAATTTTATGTATTTTATGGCTTCAAGAGCGGCCATGATTTTAGAAGAAATTAC
>CAZUMN010000059.1:2616-4757 GCA_964621955.1 uncultured Thermococci archaeon | reverse complement strand
TGGTTGCCGATGATGTGAACAAAGCAATTGATGGCACCGAGAATAAATTACGTAGTTTCATCAATCAAAAACTAACAGCCAAGAATGTTGATTATTGGAAAAAAAGCATGCCAAGTGATATTGTTGGAGTTGTCCGTCAAAGAGTAAGTGAATCTTTGACTAAAGATCCATCAAAGACTATTAACGACTACAGTTCTCGTGACTTATTGGACTTTTGTGACATTATGGATTATTCAAAAATGATTCTTTCTAATTGGGAAGTATTTGGTTTGTTTTTCAGATCAAAAATTGAAACCGAAAAAAGATTTCTTAACTTAAAAGAATTTAGAAATGCAGTCAAACATAGTCGGGGAGAAATAGTAGCTTTTATTCAAAAAGAAGGTGAGGCGGCGTTGGAATGGTTAACAATAATTTTGGACAATTACGAGAAGCAAGGTAGCGTTAAACATATCATTTCAACAGAAACTGATGATGAAATTATTGCTCGGGTTAAAAGCGATTTTGTTAAAGAAGCGGTAAAGTCTATACCTCAATATGTTGAAAAAGAATTATCTAATAGCGGTCTTTACATAAAAAAAGGAAACAGTGGTTCACATAGAAGCATTAAACAAGGGGATACTCTTGTACTTTTTTACTATTATGCGAATGAATGGGTTTATGGCGAATTAACAATGACCACCCAAGAAGAATTAAAACTATTAAGAAGTAAGTTATCTAAACCTGAATCGATTGTTGACAGGAAGGATAAATACAAAAATGTAAGATTCCACTTAATTAATCAAAGTGACCTATCACTTGTTCAAGAAATTATAAAAAATAGATATAAGAATTGAAAACAAAATAACTAAATATGTCACTTTTTGGTAAAAAGAAAAAATGTCCTAAATGCGATAGCACTAATTTAAACTTTGTTAAACCAAGTAGTTTTACAAAAGCGTGTGATGCGTGGGGATTCCCTTTTCGTAAACCAACCCCAACTCTTGTCGTCTGTCGCAGTTGCGGTTTTTCTTGGGAAGACAGATAACCATCAATGGTTATAGGAAAGAATTGGGATATATAAACTAGTTACCAAATAAATGATATTATGAGTTATGGTTAAGGTCAAAAAGATAAAAAATCCCGATGATCCTAGATTTGGTGATAAAAATTTAACCCCAAGAGACGCCGCCATAATTGAACAAACCCTGGACTCTCTAGGAATTACCGCCAGAGTTGCTGAAATAAACTATAGACCAAAAGATACTGAATTTTGTCTTGAAATAGCACTAGGTACACCACTTGAAAGCATCACCAAGCTACACAAGGATATTGCCATGGCTTTAGCTTCTCCAACAGGTGATGTCGATATTGAAGCCCCGATACCCGGACGAGCTTTAGTGGCAATTAGAATGCCATACGAAAAGCAATGGTATGAGACTAGAATTAAGTCCTTTAAGGCCAGACAAAAATACGAAAAAGATAACCCTATCACAACTGACACTGCCAAAACCGACAGACCTGAATTTCCCAAAACATTCCGTGATTATTTAGCTGTAGTTTTTTATATTATTGCCGGCATTTTTGACATAACCACAGAATATCTTCGTAAGTTAGGTAATTTTATTGAAGGGAGAGAACGTCAATTTTAGTTTAATAAATATATGTCACCTTATAACTTTGGAACCAACGTTCACGAAAGAGACGAATTGTTTTTCAAGGTGGTGGAATTTGTTGTCGAAACCCAGAAAGCCTCGGCCAGCTTAATTCAAAGAAAGTTCAAATTGGGTTACGCAAGGTCAGCTATGTTATTGGATGAACTTGAACAAGCGGGTATTATTGGTCCCATCAATGGTGCCAACCCTAGACTAATCCTCATAAATAATCTTGACGATGTAGACAGAAGTAACCCGCCAAAAATTAAAATTGCCGAAGATCCAACTCCAAAATTAAAGTGGAATAAAACAGTTTCCACTGAAACTGGATTTTCTCTAGAAATAGGCAAAGATGAGAAAGGAAACGATGTAAGTGTTGACCTTGATAAATATGGTAACGTAATTATGGTTGGTTCCCAAATAACCAGTATTACCGACTTAACTAATAAAATTGTTCTTGAAAAATATTTAGATATAAAAGGAAATGAAGATGATAGAGTACTTAAGCAC
>CAZUMN010000059.1:0-2606 GCA_964621955.1 uncultured Thermococci archaeon | reverse complement strand
ATTAACCAAATTGAATTACCAGATGGCGCACCTCATTTACTAACACCAATTATTCGGGATTCTGGCAAGGTTGAGGCAGCATTAATGTGGTTGCACATGGAAATAATTCGCTGGTATCAACCTAGCACGGACAACAAACAACAGCCAAAAATTTTACTAGTTATTCATGGTTTTAACGAAATAATTTCTTTTTCTCCAAAGGAAGTGGAAGATCGTATTGCCCTAATTTTGGGATACGCAAGAAAATCGGGGGTGTATGTCGTTATCACAACAGACTACATAGATGGAAGACTAAATAAATGGATTTTGGCCAACAATGGTGCCAAGATAGTATTTCGTCCTACCACAAGACAGATGGCGCGTAGTAGTGGCGTGTTTGAATCGATTAAACTTGAATCGCCAGATCAAGCGATACTTGATACGATGTTTGAGATCAAAAAAAAGTTTACAATCAGCAAGGTAAATGTGAAAAGGGAATTCGAAAAAGTCTACAAATAGGCAGTCTTATAAGTATTAGTAAGTATAGATAAGGATGGTTTTCAAGCTTTTTCCGGTTTCAGAGAAGTCTCAACGGTACAGGTGACACAATTTCAAAATAGAATTTCGAACCAGGGGGGTTGGTTTGCAACACTTTTTTCAGCTTACGATGTCAGCAAGATATTGTTATTCAGAATTAAAGTCTGGTTTTTTTGTATAAAATACATTATAAAATGAACAAATATGTTGTTCATATATAGCTATTTTATAGCTAATTTATATATATTTTATTGAACGTT
The DNA here is from genome assembly GCA_964621955.1 of uncultured Thermococci archaeon. Classification (GTDB taxonomy): domain Archaea; phylum Methanobacteriota_B; class Thermococci; order Methanofastidiosales; family Methanofastidiosaceae; genus Methanofastidiosum. Next base: position 1,830 of record CAZUMN010000059.1, on the reverse strand, counting down.
TGCAAAGTTACAGTGAAGCAAAGTATAAGCTAGTGGAGTTGAGTAGTTTTCGGTATAATAGGTTCGTACTTCGTCAATGGTCCGCCGCCATTTTACACAACACAACTTTGGAGGAGCGTAATGCTGATATAATTGGCTATGTTTGTAAAAAAAATTTTCCCAATTGCAATTGTTTCTTTGGTAATAGTTATGGCTGTTGGTTTCTTATTTTTGAAAAAGGAAAATAAGGCACCAGCTTTGGATCAGTCAGTTTATGAAAAACCCTTATCCGTTTCAAAAAAATATACACTGCTTCGATATCGAACCGAAAATGTTTTGGAAAAGGCCAGGGAATATAGGGATTATGATAAATGGAACACAGAAATGAGTGCCGTCATCGATGGTTGGAAGGTACTGGAAAGTAAAGTAGTCGAGTTGGAAAAAGAAGCTGACAAAATGGCTAATGAAAAAACATCATTTAATTTTGTTAAAGATGTTTCTGCCTATACTACAGTTGAAATTCAAAAGGTGATAGAAAGTGCTCCAGCGGGTAAAACGGTAAGAACTTTGGCTAAACACCTAGGAGTTGATGTTAAAATGGCTCAATTGATTTTGAACCAGACTCAAGACCAAGTTACTCGAGAAGCTTATGGAGAAGAAGGAGATGTCTTTGAGACCTGTGAACAAAATTCAATGAGAATTAAAAATGGAGCCAAGGTGACGGTATTTGTAGGAGGAGTGGTGCTGACAGGAGGTGCTTCTGGAGTTTTGGCAACAACAGCGACAGTGGTAGGTGGGGCAGATTTGGTTTTGGAGGTTGCGGACGATGAAGCTAGAATTGCTCTTGGAGATAAAAATAAAGTGTCAGAAATGGTGAATAAGGCGAGAGCGGTGACTGAACCAGCGGCGAGTATTTTGACAATTGCCAATATGCCAGGAAACGTGTCAAAAGCCATGGAAAAAGTTAGTGCATTTGCTTTTGCCGGAGATCAAATTAGATCAGCAATTCAGGACGAGAAAATCTTGGGGATAAGCATTAAGACTGATGAAAAAGGCGAAACTAAAGCTAGTGTGGCTGGGTTGACTGAGGAGGAACTGCCTCAGTGGAAAAAAGAAAATAATATAACATCAATTCAACCAGTTGAGGAAGTTATAAAACAGATTGAAAAAGAAATTAAAGAAGAAGAAAAACCAACAGAAGCACCCAAAGAAGAGGTCAAAAAAGAAACTCCAAAAAACAACTCTGATAGTAATTCTAATCAGATATATAAAATTGTAAATGTCAGTGGAGAATCTTATATGATGGATGCATGTCTTAGTTCAAGCTGTTGGGATGATCTAGCGGCTAATCCAGCAGAAGATAGAGATGTTGGTGGCATTTATACAATGGGAAAAGTATTTGGCCAGGGAGAAAGTTTTAGAAGTGGTTTTCGGCCATCAGAAGTAAAAGCGAGCGGTAAATTGGTTGAAACATCGCCAAATAGTTATAAAATTACAATTTATTTAGCAATAGCTCCTTTTGAAGGTCCAAAAAACAAGACAATTGAATATGGTACCTGGCAAAACCATTCAGTAGAAATAAATGCTAATTATGGTGATGAGCCAGTAATTGAGTGGGATGGAAGTAGTTTAAAACAAATCAAATAGAAGCTAAAAAACTTGCCTAATAAAGTGGCTTACAGATTATTAACAGGATTTGTCTAATGAAAAAACCCATCAAAGTTTAGTAACAACTCTTTATTTGACATTATTCTAATTAGTAATATAATGAATATATATTCATTATTATTAATTTATTTTTGAGGAGACAATATGCCAAATAGAGATAAAACAGGACCTGCTGGTCAAGGT